>CAVKNF010000036.1:0-18463 GCA_963657415.1 bacterium
CAGCAGCGGTGTCGCGTACATGTACAGAGGTCTTGATCTCATTCCAGTCCTTGTGGATTTGCTCGTGGATGTCAAACTCTACTTCACCCTTCTTTGAAGTGGTGTCGCTGCTGTCATCCTTCTTGCTGCTATCATCCTTCTTGTCGCCGTCATCCTTCTTGTCGGTGTCGTCCTTCTTGCTGTCGTCTTTCTTGTCATCATCCTTCTTGCCGTCGTCCTTCTTGTCATCACCGTCAGGTACAACAATAGTCTCGCCCTTGCCAGGGATAATCTTTACAATCCAGTCGTCGTAGATGCCGTCAGCATCAATCTTGCCATCATCCTTTGACATCTTATAGTCGATGCAGAGGTAATAGTTGCCGTTCCAATAGTAGAGAGCCCAGTCATCGCAGTTGGTGTTGCCGTAAGAGTCGTGTGCACGTGCACCAGCAAATCCCTGAGTCATGAGGGCAGAATTGTGAGTGGCTGCATTGTCGCAGTTGGCAGAGTTGAAGTTGTTTACATGTATGTATAAATTAACAAAACTCTTTGGATTGCCATTCTCGTCCTTTTCCCAATATGCCAGTTCGCGAACCTCCTTGATTTCGAGTTTGTCAAGGTGTGCCGAACCGTCGATGTTGTCGTGCTTTGCACTGTTCCTGTCGGTGTAGCTGTACATGTTGTGTGCAGCAGTCACATGCTGAACGAAATAGTAAGTGTAGCCAGGCCACTGCACCTTAGCTCCAGGATTCTGGCGAACATACTCCAGGATGCCTGCCTTCTCCTCCTCTGTAGGATAAGCTGGTAAAGATGCCCACATGTTTCCGTTTACGTCGCATCCACGTGAACTTGCCTTCACGCTACCGAGGTAGAGGTTGACCTCGCTTGACTTGGTAGCAGTCTCTGCAGTGGTTTCTATAGCCTCGCTGCTACATGATGCCAAACCCATGACGAGTGCACATGATGCAAAGATACCCAATAGATTTTTCTTCATAATGCTAATCAGATTTTTGTCTGTTTATAATGCCTTTGAATGTTAATTGCTTGCAAAGTTATGCATATTTTTCTAATGCCACAAAGAAATACTAATATTTTCTTACATTTCATGTCAAATTCTTTTCCTTATCAATTATTTATCCATGATGCAGACATGTAAATGATATTTTATGTCTAAATTTGTACATTATAATATATATCTAAGGCGACATTGAAAGTTTATTTCTATCATACACAGGACATACAGTTTATTCTCGGCAAACTCCAGTCGGGCGAGTTTCCTCCGCACTATCTCTATGGTGCCACCAAACTCGAGCCACGCCACGGCATTGGAGTGGTGTGGCACAAGGCGCGACTCGGATTGCCACGATGGCATATGATGCTCCGCAATGCTTGGCTGATACTTACCTGTCGTGAACATTTCGATGCCATCTATGCTACACACTATCGCGGCATCGAACTCGTCATTCTCCTTCGTGCGCTCGGACTATATCGCAAGCCCATAGTCATCTGGCATCACCAACCCATCATCACTCCCAGGCACATGTGGCGCGAATGGCTCGGTAGACTATTCTATCGCGGCATCGACCACATGTTCTTCTTCTCGCAGAAACTCATCAATGACTCTCTGAAGTCAAGGAAGGCACGGCCTGAGCGCCTACACCTCGGACATTGGGGTATGGACCCGATGTCTCTGCCTGAGGTAAAACCAAACACCATCCCCATATTTATCTCTTCGGGTAAGGAGTTGCGCGACATGCCGACGCTCATAAAGGCTTTTAATGCCACGGGATGCCAACTGGAACTCTATACTGACGGGAATATCTATGGAAAGGTACTCGACAGTCTTGGCATGCACGACAACATCCATGCGTATTACCCACAGAAACTCATCCCCCACGAACTGTCGCTCCTCGTGCATGAGGCAGACTGCGTGGTGGTGTGCTGTAAGGAGACGAAATACACCGTGGGACTTACCACCGTCGTTGAGGCTCTTGCCTTGGGAAAACCCGTAATATGCAGTCGCAATCCACAGATACCTATCGACTTGGAGAAAGAAGGTTGTGGCATAAGCGTGCCCTATTATGATGTGCAGGGATGGATAGATGCCATAAACTATATAAAAGACCATCCGCAGGAAGCACGCGAGATGGGACGTAGGGGACTGCAACTGGCGCGAACCCTATATAATGACACACGCTGCGCAGACGACGTGGCGGAAGTATTGTTGAAACTATAAAGATAAAAAATTATAGAACCAACCTAAAAAACACCTAAAAACGAAGAAAGGAGAAAATAAATATGATTCTTGAAAAACAGCAGGAATATCTGCACTCATATGAGGAGAAACTCATGCAGCACTTGTTGCGTATGCTCACGTCGATGCAAAAACTCAATGGAAAGTTGCTCGAGTCGCAGGACATCACCGACAAGTGGGACCAAATGGCACCGTCATATGTTGCCGATGGTGTGAAGGAGATAGCCGAATATCCCACCGTGTCGCTCGGATGGGCAATGTATCTCGGTATGGCAGTAGCCCACTGTTGGGATGACGCCTGGGATATCTACGGACAGATGCCCGACCTCTATGGATATATCCGCGACAAGCGAGGTTTTGACTATATGGACGAGGTGGTGCGCTTCGACATCCTGAAGATGGCAGAATATGAAGCGATAGAAGCGGAAAAGGTCGTGCAGAGTTGTTCGCAACAGGCTCTCGACATGATACGCCATGAGCAGATAGACCCGCAGAGCCCTCTCGCATTCCATGTCTATGCCCGCTCCATTCAAGTGCTCTATATGCTTGGTGCCGCTGTGGAACTCAAGCGCATGGGCTATAAATTTGAAATGATCAATTGATGGTATTCATAGTAGGTGCAGCGTCCCCGCTGCACCCATTAGGAATTAATTCACTGCCACCTTCTTGCCACCTACGATGTAGATGCCTGGACGCACGGTGATGGTCTGCTGCTCGCCTGCGCTGAGGCTTGCCTCTGCCACCTTCTGTCCGCTAAGGTTGAAGATGTTGACATGCTTAGCCTCCGACGACTTGATGACAATCATGCCATTGCCGCCACCCACGAAGTCGCCTTCATTAGTTGTGACAGCCTCAATGCCGTCAGCCTCACCAGTCACATACACCCACACATAGTTTGCAGGCAATGTCTTCTGGGTAGCGTCAGTAGCGTAATATGTTGTGCTTGGCAGGTCAGTATCTACTGTCGGCATGTACTGTCCATCTTTTTCAGAGTAGATGTAGAGCACCGCCACGATGTTGTTGCCAGTCTCAAATGGGTCTATCGTTGCCGACACTTCTGTTGTTGCACCGTTGCCGTCAATTCTTGCCACACCTGCCACTTGCTGGCGGTCATTCTTGGCAACAGGATTAAATGCATAGATGACATACTTCAGGGCGCTGGTCTTCTCGGCAGAGTTCTGCAGGGTGAATGTCACGTTAAACTTGTCGTGCTTCACCTCAGGAACGAGGAAGTTGTACTTCTTGTTGTTATCCTTTTGATCTACATACTCTGCCTGGCTGGTAGTGTCTTCAGGGTCAGCATTGGTCTCCACGCCTACAAGTTTGATGACTGGAGTGGCTGTCTCGTGGATAGGGTAGAAATCTACGAAGTATTTGGTCAAACCTAAATCCATGATAGCTATCTGCACCTCATGGTCATCGCCCGAACCAAGGAATTTCGGTGTCACAGGCAATGTCTGTGTTACTTCCTCTCCAGGCAGGAGCGACACATAGATATTGCCGATAATCTTTGCAGAATCAGATTGCATATCCTGCATATAGAGATACAATGTGCCGTTATACTCCTGGCTCATGTTGCTCTTTATCTTGATGGTGGCATTGTTGGGCGTGTTCACATAAATGTCCTTGTCGGCAAACTCCATTGTTACGTCCATAGCATTGCCAAATGACAAATCTGTCTCCGTGGCATTCAATACGATAGGTGCCACACCGTTCATGCTGCAGACGTTCCAGTTATTGCCACCGTCCAGGCTGTAGAGAGGCAAGATTTCTGTCTTTCCTACAGGGAACGCACGCTTGATTTTGCTTGTCTGGTAATTGAAGGTAAATCCTGCTGGCAGTCCTGGCTCAGGTATTTTCTCTTGGTCCAAGATATCGTATGTGCCGTCAGATTTCTTGATGCCGAAACCGAATTTACCTGTGAAACAGTCGTTGCCATTGTACAAGATAGAACCGCTTATTTGTCCCTCGAAAGTGTCAGAAGCACTGTCGCGCCATATGCTCCAATTGTTTGTCGGTACATCATCTTTACCCTCGTCAGGTCTGTAATAACTGAAGGTTACTTTAGGATAAGTTGCCAGAGGCTGGTCCTCCACACCATTATCAGGTGCGATACCTATTATCATGGAGCAGTCGCGTGAATAGCCCTCGGTGTCATCACCCGAACCAGTACCGCCCTTGTCGGGGTTGAGTATGGAGATGTCGAAATAACTGTTCTTGCGTCCGTTCCATCCCCAGTTGATGTGATAGAGACCGTTGGCATCCGAACCGTCGCACAAGAATGCGTGTCCTGATGTCTGTGAGAAACCGATATAGTATACAGGACGACCAGCAGCCAGTTCGGCGTCTATGAGACTTGTCCACTGCTTGAGGGTGAAAGCATAGCGTGACACCATCTGAATGAGGTCCGGGTCATAACCGAAATCGATGAAGTTGTCAACAGAAGGGTTGGCAGAAGACTCATTGTAATAGTCCATCTTCATGCTGTATCCACAGTATATCATCAGGCTGGCAATAGCCAGAGCCTGGTCGTCTGTGTAGTCCACATGACGGTAAGTGTTGAGTATGTTGTCCCAGTCGATTGCCGTGCCTTTAGGGATTGCCGGCATAGTGATTCCCAGTGTGCTTGAAGTATAGGTGGGGATATCAGCCATTGTTGCCGATGGATACTTGTAGTATTTCAGTATCTGTGCCATGGCAGTGGCGGCACAACCTGTAGCGCAGTAATATTCATTACCCGCCTTATCCTTATATGTCGGGCACAACAGATTGTAAGGCTCTGTCTGGTCAAAGTTGATGCCTTCCTTTTCAAGAAGCGGTGCCACCACATTTGTGTTCTTGCTGTCGCGAAGAGCCTTTGCTTCAGCCACAATGCTCAGGGCAGCCTTGTCGCCACGCTGCACAGCCTTCACTGTGGCGTCATAAGCATTGAGGTAGTCCTGCATGTTTGCCGGTATCTCATCTCCGTCGAAGGTGCCGTCAGTGGAGTATCCCACCAAGTCAGGCATCAGGTCGTCGCCCGATATGATGACAAAACCGTTGTTGTCGTTGTTGGTAAAGACATAGTAACTGGCATTAGCCGACGCTGCCTGTCCTTTAACCCGTGCATTTGTGATATTGCTCTCTGTCAGCGCTATGCCGAGAGTGCTTGCCTGCTGACGTGCGATAGCCTTCGCCTGCTGCAAACTGCGCGGACCAGCCCATGCAGAAGCCACAACGGCCATAGCCAGCGTGATAGTGAGTAAAAAGTTCTTCATCCTATATAATCTTTCAATATTTCAATCTTTCAATTTTTCAATATTTTCCAGTTCCTTGTCGTTTATCTCTATCTTGTTGGCAAGGAAGAGGATGTTGTCATAGGTCAGCGGCATGGATTCCTCCATGTTAAGCAGAGTCAGCACGAGTATCACTCTGTCGGTGGCTATAAAACTCTTGGCAATGTTAGGGTTGCTCTTCAGATATTCGCTCACGGCAGGCGAGAAGTTGGTGTCTGCCAAGCGGATGCGCATCTTGTTGCGCAGCATTGCCTTGTAGTTGCCCTGTTGATAGTTGCGGTAAGCCATCTCATGAAACAGCGCCTTCATGCCCCATTCCACAGACTCGAGAGCACCGAGCAGACCGTTGAGCGTGCGGCTCGACTGTTCGCATTCCACCCAGTCCTCCTTGCATTTGTAGCGCATGTCGTGTTCCACCTCATGCCAACCTTCCGAGAATATGGTGCGTATCTGTATCTCGAACGTGTTGTCTATGTATTGTGCATATTCTTCCGGCAGACAGCGACGGAAGTCCTCGACATACTGTTGCGGAATGCTCTTCGTGAGGTTGAGTCTCTGAGGGCAGAATGTGGTGAGGTCGAGTTCGTCGATAGAAGACTTCACCACGTCTTCGCTACCAAAGAATATAGACATCGCCTCCACGTCATCCGTGTAGTAGAGCACAAAGCGCAGACCTATCATGTCCTGTATCTTTGACTTGCCCGATCTGTAGCGGTCGCCTTTTATCTCCATCTTGTGACCGAGTGACTCCACCGACTTCACGCGTGAGAAGAGGCGAAACATCATGCCACTCTTCTTTACCTGGCTTGCCAAGTCGTTTTCTATTTGTTTTGCTATGTCTTCCAGTACCATATTATATACTATAAAAGCAGATTGGTGAATACTATATTACAGGTCTTTGCCCATCGTCAATATGTTCTCTCCATTGAGACGCTGATATCCCACTGTGTCCATGATGTCTCTCATGAGCAGGATGCCGAGTCCGCCTATCGGTCTGTCCTCAAGGCTTAGGTCGGTGTCGGCGACATCAGCCTGCAGTGGGTCAAACGCCTTGCCGCAGTCTTTCAGTATGAAGTCCACGTGCTTCTTGTCGTCTGTCCATCGGGCAGTGAGCGAGATCTTCTTTGTCGTCTCAGGAGGGTAAGCGTATTGTATCACGTTGACCAAAACCTCCTCGAGAGCGAGGTTGAGTGCGCTTTTCGTCTCCTGCGGCATATTTAGTTCGGTGGCTACCATCTCCATGAATGGCACCAACTTCTCAGATTCCTCCAGTTTGTTGTATATAACCAGTCTTCTCATATTTGCTTGTTCTGCAGCATTTTCATTTAGTCTAAAACACATCATTGTCAAATCGTCGCTTTGTTCGGCCTCGCCCACGAATGATGACAACCGCTCGGTAATTCCTCCGATGATGTCTTTCGCTTGCAGGTTGGCGCAGGCCTCGGCGGCATCTCTTGTGCGGTCGTCGCCAAAGAGTTCCTTCTCTGCATTCTCCGCCTCGGTCAGTCCGTCGGTGTAAAGCAGCATGGCGCAACCCTTAGGCAATGTTGTGGTCTGATTGGTGAATTCAAAGTCAGGTGTGACACCAAGCGGCAAGTTGCAGTCTACTTGCTGGAATACTGTGCTGCCGTCTTTGTCGATGATAATCGGTGCGTTGTGTCCTGCATTGCAGAAAGTAAGTTCTCCCGTCGTGAGGTCGAGGCTTCCCGCATAGAATGTCACAAACATGTTAGTGTCATTGTTCTCGGCGATGGCGTCGCTCAGTTTTCTCACTATCTTGGCAGGAGAGTCCTCCGTGGTGCAGGTCATGCGGAACAGGGTGCGAGTTATTGCCATTACCAATGATGCTGGCACACCCTTGCCCGACACATCGCCGATGGCGAACAATAGTTTTCCGTCTCTTATGAAGAAGTCATAGAAGTCGCCTCCCACCTCCTTTGCCGGTGTCAGCGAGGCAAAGAGTTCCAGTTCGGCATAGTCGGCAAAGGGCGAGAACTCCTTCGGCACAAGACTCATCTGTATTGCGCGTGCGATAGACAGTTCGCTCTGTATCCTTTCTTTAGCGCGGGCCGTACTTTCAACCTCCTCTATATATTGTCTCAGCGACTCCTGCATGTAGGCAAAGGCATCGTGCAGTTTGCGTATGTCGTCTTTAGTCTCGACTTCAGGCAGAGTCACGTCAAAGTTTCCTCGTGCTATAAGATAAGAAGCGTCGGTGAGTTCCTTTATCGGTTTCGACATATACTTCACGAGTATCTGTATGCTTACCGACAGCAGGATAAGTCCTATGACGAGAATACCGATGATGGTGAAGGTGGCCGAACCGAGATTGCGCATCACCGAAGAGTAGGGCGTTACGCTGCACACCATCCATCCCGTGCTCTTCATCGGAGCGTAGCAGAAGAGCACCTTCTTTCCGTCGGCTTTTGTCACGAAGGCTCCGTTATTGTCTATAATCATCTTCTCTTCGACTGCCGCCAGTTCTATGCCGCTTTTTTCCTTTGCCTGGTCGAAGATGTTCTCCCTAAGTATAAGTTTCTTGTTAGGGTGTGCTACATATTGTCCCTGCCTCGTGATGATAAACGAGTAACTCTTCCTATAGGGACGCACGTCGTTGAGGTCGGCGGTGAGTCTCAGCAAGTCAACGTCGGCAAGCAAGACGGCATATATCCGACCGTGGCTGTCAAAGCACGGCAACACGAATGACGTCATGAAGTCCACCTTGTTGTCGTAGTCGATATACGGGTCTGTCCAGTAGCCGCGCTTCAACTTCAGGGCTTTGTTAAACCATATCCTCTTCGTGTAGTCCGCAGAGTCGTTGCCCATCTGTATGCGCTCGGTGAAGGTGTTGTCGTTTTCGCGGTATGCGTAGTTGAAGAATAGCCGCCCCTTGCTTTCGTAAAAGTTTGGTCTAAAAGCGATTCCCACTCCTTTCAGGCGTTCGTTACTTTGCAGCACCTGCTTGACGATGGTCATCATCGAGTCAGGGCTTGCCACAAAGTCTTCCACCTGTCCTGCGGTCAGTTGCAGTGCCGTCTTGATTTCGGCAAGTTCGTTACTTGTTTTCAGGATGGCATTCTGCTGCAATGCTGAGGTGTACTCAATAGCTTGCTGCTCTTCACGTTGCCCGCTGTAGGTGGAAAACACCACGGCAATGCAGATGAAGATAAAGCACGTGATCGTGAGAATATAAAACGTCAGGCGTGCCGAAAAGGAGAGGAATATCTTTCTCACGGGCGTATGTCAAATAACTTGAAGAAGCCTGTTATGGTGAAGACGTTGCGGATGTCGTTGTTGATATGCTCCACTATCATCTTGCCGCCCTTAGCCTCTACTGTCTTGCGAAGCGACAGAAAGAGTCGCAGACCGCTACTGCTGATGTACTCCAGATTGGTACAGTCTATCACTATCTCCTTGTCGGCATTGTCCTTCAGTGGCTGAAACTCTTTCTCACAAGCCACTGCGTTTACTGTGTCGAGACGTCCTTCGATGGCAACGTTGATCTTGTTGTCTTCGTTCTTGATTTCTATTTTCATTGTCTAAATTGTTTTTAGGTGGGTTCTATAAATTAGCTTTGTCATATGGCGAGGCTATTTTCGAGGACAATTTGTCTGCGAGTAAAGGAGCATAGCGGGCTATGCGACTGAACGAACAGACGGATTGGACCGAAAAGAGACCGCAAGATGACAAAAAGCAACCCATTAAATTAATCTTAGTTTGGCGGTGGGAATTTATAGAACCCACCTTTAATGTTTTCCTTTATATATATAAATATGTGTAATCAGAATGTCGTACTGCACCTTCGTTTACAGCGGGAACACTATCGTCACGATAAATATGTTGGCTGCAAGTATGGCGAGATTCATCACAAGACCTATCTTGGAGAAGTCGGTGAACTTGTATCCGCCTTCGCCGTAGACCATCATGTGGGTAGGCGAACCTATAGGTGTGGCGAAACTTGACGACACTGCTATCATCAGCGCGATGCAGAATGTCACTGGGTTTACGCCCAGCGTAATGGCTGTCTGGTATGCTATCGGATAGAATATGGCAGCGGCGGCGGTGTTGCTTATAAACTCGGTGACGAATGTGCCGACGAGGCATATGCAGGTCAAAGCCACCAATGGGTTGGTGCCGCATACATCCAAGATGCCCTTGGCAAGTGCGTTTGCAACGCCCGTGTCGGCTATTGCCGAACCGATACATACAGATCCTGCGAATATCATCAGCACATCCCAACTTATTGACTTCCATGCCTGCTCAGGTGTGCAGCAGCGTGTCACTATCATGGCGAAGGCTGCGAGGAAACAACTTTGAAGCAGACTCATTACATTGAATGAAGAGAGCAATATCATACCTATCATGATGGCAGCCGACAGCGCTGTCTTCTTACCGATGTTGGCGATGTCCTCAGAGTCGAAGAAGTGGAGGTCGTCTCCCACTGCCTTCTGGAATGTATTGGCCTGAGCCTTAGGGCACTCAAGGAGAAGTGTGTCACCAAACTGCAACTTTACAGAGCGTGGGTTGGCATTGATGCGCTCGCCCTGACGCACGATGGCCACGAGAGCGGCATTGTTGTGCTCCTCGAAATCGATGGCGTCCATGGATTTGTTGATGAGTTTGCTGCTGCGCTTCACATTGGCAGTAAACAGCTGGCGGTTCTCACCCTGGTCGCTCAGTGAGAATACATACTCTGGAGCGGCTGTGAAACCATGCGACGTCTTGAGTTCCAGTATGCTGTCTATCTGACCTGAGAATATGAGTCGGTCGCCACCAAGGATATACTCGTCGGCAGGCACAGGACTGATAATCTCCTTGTCGAAACGTATTATCTCAAACAGTCGTCCGCCGGCAAAGTCATGCACTCCGGCGTCGGCAACAGTCTTGCCCACCCACTCGCATGTCGTAGGCACAACCAGTTCGGCTGTATATTCGCTTGTAGTGCCGAGTGCCTCGTCGGGCGACTTTCTCACTGGCAGCAACTTGTGCATGGTGATGATGACCAATATGCCGACAGCAAGACAGAAGAGACCTGGTATGGTGGTGCTGAACAGGCCGAGGGTTATGTCAGGTCTATCCTGATTGAGCATGCCCGATATGATAAGGTTTGGTGGTGTACCGATAAGAGTACAGATGCCACCCAAGCATGATGCGTAACTCAGCGGGATGAGCAATTTCGACGGTGCTATGTTGAGTTTCTTCGACCACAACTTTACCACCTTTATAAATAAGGCCACCACGGTGGTGTTGCTCAATATCGAACTGAACAGCGCTACCGGCAGCATCATTCTCACGAGGGCTCTGGTGTATGTTGCAGGTGTGCCAAGCACTTGTTTTACAAGCCAATGTATGACGCCACTGTGCACAAGTCCGGCGATGACGACAAAGAGAATACCGACAATTACTACCGAACTGGAACTAAATCCCGCCAACACTTCCTCGGCATTGAGAATGCCTGTGACTGAGAGAAAGGCCATGGCGCCAAGAAATGCGAACTCTGCAGGCAACTTAGTGAATGCCATCGTGCAGAAAAGGCCGATTATCATGGCTATCGTAAGCCATGCATTCAAGCCCAAACCAAGAAAAACAATACTTTCCACTATTGACAATTATTTTTAGGTGGGTTCTATAAAATAGCAACCCATTTAATTATATTATAGTTTGTGGCGGGAATTAGCAGAACCCACCTTCAGTATTTGAAAATGATGCAGTTCCTTGCGCACGGCTTGCTGTGTCTCAGTGGCATATACGTAGTGGGACGTCGTCATTCTCCCTTATATAAACTAATGTGCAAAGTTATGAATTTTATATCGCCCGTGCAAGTCGGATTACGAAAAAGTGTGTTATATGTTCGTTTTCTCAAATCACCGCTATCGTAATGCTGAATAGTCATCGTTTCCCGTTAAATGAAAAACTACTGTGCTTTATATAAATATGTCACACAAAAAAGATTACCTTTGCAATAAAATTGACTACACACTGCTCACATGTGACACGAACAACAGCCTAAAGCCACATTATGAATACCATCTCTCCATTCTCGCGACCGCTCTACATCATGCTCAAACCCATTGGGGCGGCATGCAATCTGCGCTGCAAATACTGCTATTATCTGGAAAAGACCAACCTCTATAAGGACACTCCCTCGCGCATCATTACCGACAAACTCCTCGAAGACTTCACACGCGAATACATAGGAGCGCAGACCATGAATGAGGTGCTCTTCGCCTGGCATGGAGGAGAGACGACCATGCGCCCGTTGGCGTTCTATCGCAAAGCGGTGGAACTGCAGAGGAAGTATGCCGGGGGCAAGCACATCTCCAATGTCATACAGACTAACGGCACTCTGCTCACGGACGAGTGGTGCCAGTTCTTTAAGGAAAACAACTGGCTCGTAGGCATCTCCATCGACGGTCCGCAGGACTTTCATGACGAATACCGCCGCACGCCTACTGGCGGACCTTCGTGGAAGAAGGTGATGCGCGGCATCGATCTGCTCAACCGTTACAGGGTGGAATGGAACGCCATGGCTGTGGTCAACGACTATAATGCCGACTATCCCCTCGAGTTCTATCATTTCTTCAAGGACATGGGATGCCGCTATCTGCAGATTACTCCCATCGTGGAGCGTATCGTCAATCATGATGACGGGCGACACCTTGCCACTCTTACCGACGGTGCCGACGCTCCCTTGGCCGACTTCTCCGTCACTCCCGAGCAGTGGGGCGACTTCCTCTGCGCCATCTTCGACGAGTGGGTGCTCAATGACGTGGGCAATATCTTCGTGGAGATCTTCGACTGCATATTGGCCAACTGGGTCGGAGTGACTCCCGGCATTTGCGTCTATGCCAAGGAGTGCGGCCACGCAGGAGTAATGGAGTTTAATGGTGATGTCTATTCCTGCGACCACTTCGTGTTTCCTGAATACAAACTCGGCAATATCCACGAGAAATCCCTCGTCGAGATGCTCTATGGCGAGCAGCAGCAACAGTTTAGCCGCCTGAAGCACCTGTCCTTGCCTCAGGAGTGCCTGCAATGCGAATGGGAGTACGCTTGTCATGGAGAATGTCCCAAGAACCGCTTCGTCACCGACTGCTATGGCAATCCCGGCAAGAACTATCTGTGCCAGGGCTACCGCAAGTTCTTCCATCATGTGGCACCCTACATGGACTTCATGAAGAATGAGTTGCTCCACAAGCGTCCGCCTGCCAATGTCATGGCGTTTGCCCGAGAGCGAATGAAAAAGTAGGAGGTACAGCGCCCTCGCTGTACCACGCTAAAGGGATTACGCCCTGTAAGGGCAGTTGGTAACCTTAGTAGGTGCTGCGTCCCCGCTGCACCCTTCGCTTTTGAGGATTTCTCTTTAGTGAAGGGCAAAGCGGGGACGCTTCGCCTACCATGAAATGCATATACATGACGGCGTCAGCCTTCTGTGTTTTCAGAGATTTACTTCCCGTTGGTCAGTGGGTCTACGACAAGTCTCCGTGTTCGAAACAAAAACAGCTCTGTGGGAAATTGGTACGGCGAGGGCGCCGTACCTCCTTATAAAAATGCCGCTTCTTATTCCGGCTTGATGCTGATGGCGAAGCCTCCGCCTGCCACTTCCTTGAGTTTCAAGACGGTCTTGGCAGTCACCTTCTTCTTCGTGATGACATACGCCTGTGGGTTGGTCATATAGTTTGCGTCAGGCGCATCCTGATATATGGTGGCGATGTATTTCCGTCCCTTGTCGAGGAAGTTGAGGTTGACGGCAGCCACGCGGTCGTCCTTGCCAGTCACACCGCCCACGAACCAGTCGTCGGTGCCCTTCGCCTTGCGGGCAGCGGTGATATATTCCATCGGTTCTGCCTCCAGATAGATGGACTTGTCCCAGTCGAGAGCCACGTCCTTGATAAACTGAAATGCGTCGAGATGCTTCTCATAGTTCTCGGGCAGGTCGGCAGCCATCTGCAGCGGACTGTACATCGTCACATAGAGTGCCAACTGTCCGCAGATGGTGGACTTCACGTGTGCGCCGGTGGCACAATCCATCTCAAAGATACCCGGTGTGTAGTCCATCGGACCACCCTGCAGACGTGTGAAAGGAAGCATAGAAGTGTGTCCCAATGGTATGCCTCTGCCAGCCTGAAACTCAGTTCCGCGTGCACTCTCGTTGCCTATGAGGTTAGGATAGGTGCGGCACAGACCTGTAGGGCGCACAGCCTCATGTGCATCCACCATGATGTGATAGTCGGCGGCGCGAGTCACGGCGTGCAGATAGTGGTTGATCTCAATCTGACTGTAGTGATATTCGCCTCTTGGGATGATGTCGCCCACATATCCGCTCTTCACTGCATCATAGCCATAGTCTTTCATCAACTGATATGCGCGGTCCATGTATTTCTCGTAGTTCATTATCGATGACGAGGTCTCGTGGTGCATGATGAGTTTCACACCCTTGGAGTGCGCATACTCATTGAGCGCCTTGATGTCGAAGTCAGGGTAGGGGGTGATGAAGTCAAACACGTCTTCCTTCATCTTGCCGCTCCAGTCTTCCCAACCTACGTTCCAACCTTCTATCAACACTCCGTCGAAACCGTGCTTTGCCGCAAAGTCAATATATTTCCTCACGTTCTCGTTGTTGGCTGCGTGATGACCTGTAGGTGTGGCGTGTGAGTAGTCAGTCTCGCCAATCTTTACCGAACGGAAGTCGTTGGTGTAGTGCCAGCCTGATATACCAGAGATCATCTCCCACCACACTCCGACATATTTCACAGGGTGAATCCACGAGGTGTCGGTCAACTTGCAAGGGTCGTTGAGGTTGAGTATGAGGTCAGAAGCAAGCATGTCGCGGGCATCGTCAGAGATTATCATCGTGCGCCACGGACTCTTCAGCGGTGTGCGCACATATCCCTTCATGCCCTGCGCGTCGGGCGTCAGCCATGAGGTGAAGACCAGATTTTTCTCGTCCAGATTGAGGTGCATGCAGGGATAGTCCACCAAGGCAGCCTCGTGCAGATTGATATATATGCCGTCGTCAGTCTTGAGTTGTAGCGATGTCTGCACGGCAGTGTCGGAGAAGACGTGCTGTGACACGTTGAAGTCAGTCGCGTCCTTGAAAGCGGCGCGAATGCCCGACAGACGCGTCTTGGTGTATTCATACTCCTGAGTGTCATAGTCGCCTGGTATCCACCACGCCGTGTGGTCGCCCGTCATGGCAAACTCCGTGCGCTCCTCTTTTATGACAAAGTATTCGAGTTCGCCCTCATCAGGAAACTCGTAGCGCAATCCCACTCCGTCGTCATACACGCGGAAGCGGATGTTCATGTATACGTCAGTGGCATCCTGGCGCAGTTTCACCAGCATGTCGTTATAGTGGTTGCGTATGGTCTTGTTTTCTCCCCATACGGGGCTCCATGTCTCGTCAAAGGTGGATGTCTCCTCGCCGATGACAGAGAATCCGTCGAGAAGGTCTTTGCCGCCCTTAGCCAGTTGGTAGCCCAGACGGCTCGGGTTGATGACGGTCTTGCCTTTGTAGGCCACGGTGTAGGTCGGCACGGTGCCGTTCAGGGTGAAGTCCACCTTGATGTTGCCACTTGGAGATGTGACTTCTCCTGCTTCTGTTGACAGGCTAAATGCCAACAGAAGGCTTGCAAGCATAAATAGTTTCTTCATAAGAGGTGTGTTTTTAGGATTAAGTTCTTAGTTGCTTGCAAAGATAGAATATATATTTTAAAATATGCAACTGATTGTGTTTTTTTTGTTAAAACCTGCATAAATTGCTTCCTGAGTTAGCCTTGTTGGTTGTAAATGTTAGCCTTGTTGCTTACAGAAGTTGGCTTAGTCGCTTGTAAATGATAGTCTTGTCGTTTGTAAAAGTTGGCTTTTTCGCTTGCAGAAGTTAGTCTTGTCGCTTGTAGAAGTCGCATATAGCGATGTTTTGACATATGTCGCAAACGTGTGCGGCATATGTCAAAAACATATGCGACAAATGCCAAAAACGTGTGTGACATATGCCGCACAACTCTTTGGCATATGTCGCAGCATCCGCGCAAGGAAGTTTCAGGGCAAACGCATCAAAATTCTTGCAGTCTGAAAAACACATAAATAAGTATTGTAACTTATTGTTTATTAACTCTTTATATTTGCATAAGTGAGGAATATTTTGTACCTTTATATAGAATTACATAACAATTAAACGGTAAAAAAATGAACATTGACAAGTTATCTGAACTGATTTCCGCCCCACGAGTAACGGGACGAACCACCTACAAGATGGAACACATCATCTATATTACCACCGCCGCTGTACTTGCGGGATGTCAGACGTGGAACGAAATCGAGGAATTCGCGAAAACAAAAATAGACTTCTTTACAAATCATCTGCCGGGACTGGACAAAATACCAAGCCACGATACCTTCAACCGCTTTTTCTCCATATTCAATCCTAAAGGATTTGAAGAATTCTTCCGCAGTTGGGTCAAGGAAGTGGTAGGCGAAGTGAAAGGTGTGATTGCCATTGACGGCAAGCTGATGCGTGGACCAAGTAAATGTGATGCACAGCACACTATGGGAAAGGACGATTACCGTATGTGGGTCGTGTCGGCTTGGTCAGTAGAAAACAATATCTCACTGGCACAGGAAAAGGTGGGCGACAAGACGAACGAAATAACTGTAGTGCCGAAGTTGCTCGACGCTATAGACCTGAAAGACACTATTGTGACCATTGATGCCATGGGATGCCAAACGGCTATTACAAAGAAGATTAGAGAAGGAAAAGGCGACTATATCATAGCATTGAAAGACAACCAGCGTAAAAGCCATGACTTCGCCAAGGATATTATATCTGATTACATGTATCGTGAACGTCCAGACATCGTCACAACCCACACATCCGTAGACAACGGACACGGCAGACAGGAAGAGAGGAAATGTATGGTAGTGAGCTACGGCAAAACAATGCAGGCGATGTTCAAGGATAAATTTGAAGGACTCAAGTCCATTGTCGCCATCATGTCACGCAGAACGATAATCGCCACGGGAGAGACTTCTGAGGAAACCAGATACTACGTGACATCACTCGGAAATGAAGATCCCGAGAAAATCAACAACGCCATCAGAAAGCACTGGGGCATAGAGAATAACCTGCACTGGCAACTCGACTTCACCTTCCGGGAAGACGAAAGTAGGAAGGTCAAGAATGCCGCCAGAAACTTCTCTGCCATAACCAAGATTGCACTGTCTATCCTAAAGAAAGACAAGTCTGTCAAAGGAAGTCTCAATCTAAAAAGAATGAAGGCTGGCTGGGATGAAAACTACCTAGCTAAACTCCTGCAAGAATTTTGATGCGTTTGCTCTGAGGAGGTCATTCCATGACATCATCATTTCTAAGAAACTGAAACAGGGACATGAAGATGTAGCCTTTGTCGTCCATATATGTGGCAATATCATCGCCCACGATGATAATCTTGCGGAAGGAGTCATCAATCTTCTTCAAAGAAGCAAGTTCCTGCTCGCGCTTCTCCTCGGTAGGCAAGGCATAGGCAGACTGGATGTAATACTTGTTGAGTCCGTTGGAGGCTATAAAGTCTATCTCGTATTGCTGGTAGGTACTCTTGCCTTCTCTCATGACGCGGTTCTCTACTACGCCCACGTCAACGGCATATCCACGGATGCGCAACTCATTGTATATGACATTCTCCATGATATGCGTCACCTCCTGTTGCCTAAAGTTAAGCCTGGCATTACGCAGACCCACATCCACGACATAGTATTTCTTGATGCTCTCGTAATATTTCCTTCCCTTGATGTTATAGCGGCGTGCCCCTTCAAAGAGAAATGCATTCTCGAGACACTGCATATAGGAAGACACCGTGTCGGCATCGAGCCTCACATGCTGCACAGTCTCGAGTGTATTTTTTATCTTGCTCGGGTTGGTGAGCGACCCTATCGATGAACAAAGGGAGTCGACCAGACATTCCAATGCGACCCTGTTCTTGATGCCGTTTCTCTCCACCACATCATCAAGATAGGTCTTCTGCCAAAGTCGTTGCAAGTAGACGACCTTCTGCTCGGGCGTAGGTCTGTTTCTGAGTGCAGGCATACCGCCATAGGTGTAGTATTCCTTCCAAAGGTCGCTTATGGGTTCTTGCCTGTCGGTAATGAATTCTTTGAAAGAAAATGGATAGACCCTCACCTCATCACCTCTGCCACGGAAGATGGTGTTGATGTCGCTTGACAAGAACTTGGAGTTGCTACCAGTGATGTATACATCCACGTTGTCGTGAGCATTAAGGCCGTTGACTATACGCTCAAATCCCTCCACCATCTGTATCTCATCGAGGAAGACATAATAATTCTCATTGTCGTCGGTAATTCGAGAGTAGAGATATTTCTTCAGAGTCATCGGATCAGTCAGGTCCTGACCGTCTATGTCTTCGTCAATATCGAAAGATATGGTTATTATATCGCTTTCCTTCACTCCCTGACTCACCAGATAGTCATAATACACTTTCTTGAGCAACCATGACTTGCCGCACCGGCGTGTGCCTGTGATGATCTTCACCTCTCCATTGTCACGACGGTTTATTAACTTCTGCAGATACACCTGCCTATTGACATAATTGGTCATATATACCTCCTATTCCGAATTTACTGCAAATTTACAATAAATTCTGAATAAGACAAGCATCATGACAAGAAGAGTTTCATTTTATAGCAATTATTGGTATATAACGACTAATATCCAATATATTACACATATTATTTATGTCTATATAGCAATCAAGGCAAAAGCCATAGCAAAAACACCTATTCCGAATTTACTGCAAATTTACAGTAAATTCGGAATAGGCGTCCATGTATATATGATGTAATGTTACCACACGTTGAGGTACGGCGCCCTCGCCGTACCACGCAAAAGCCTTTATTCTTTAGCCTTGATGCGGAGGATATTGAGTGAGAAGGGAGGAATGCA
>CAVKNF010000037.1:0-18434 GCA_963657415.1 bacterium
GTCACACTGTCACTGTCACACATTCCATGCCGCCAAGCTCAGACCCCCCAACGGCGAAACTACGTTTCTCAAGGCAAGAAATTATGAGATGCGCCATGAGAAACTATACTTTACTAAAAAACGGACGGAAATACAGCTATATACAAGGTATTCCGCAAGCCATCTCTGCATTTCCGAAACGAAGAAATTATCAGAGGGTGAAATTCATGTGTCGTCTATTTCAAAAGATTTCTGCCGCCCGTATCTTCCAGAATCTTCATTTGCTGGATGGCAATCTGGTTCAGCTTGACAAGCCGCTCAGACTGTGGCATGCCGTCGTTGATGAACACCGCATTGAGATTCTCCATGTTTGAGAGGCAGATGAGTTCGTTGATGTTGGCATAATCCCGTATGTTGCCTTTCTTGTCTGGATTCTGCTCGCGCCATTGCCTTGCTGTCATGCCGAACATAGCGATATTAAGAACATCCGCTTCATCGGCATACTTCATGGCAGCTTGCTCGCGAGTGACTTCGGATGGAATCAAGTTGGCCTTGATGGCATCCGTATGGATGCGATAGTTTATCTTGGAAAGTTCACGTTTGGCAGACCAAGACAATTGCTTCTGTTCTTCTGCTTTGAGTCGCTGAAACTCACGGACAAGATATAACTTGAATTCTACGGAAACCCATGATGCAAATTCAAATGCTATGTCTGATATGGCATACGTGCCTCCATATCTACCAGATATAGCCTTTATCCCTATTGCATTAGTGGATTCCACCCACTTTGTTGGCGACATCGTGAAAGCATTCAATCCGGCTTCTTTTCTAAACCCCTCGAATTCGATGGGGTTAAAATTGGGATTATACAAACTTTCCCATATTCCAAGAAACTCAATCGTGTTGCGATTCCTCATCCAATTTCCTATTACGCCATTAGGGTCTTCACTATTTTTCTGTCTTGCTATATCAGTGATGCAGATATAGTCAACTCCATTTTTAGACAAAGTCTTTATCTGTTGATTCTTAACAATTATTTTTGCCATAACTTTATACGTTTTTATTCTTGTGCACATTGAATCTAACGAGCACCACTTTATGACGCTGTTTATCTGCTTTTGCCAATCGGTTCGCCTTTATCTTGATATTCTAAATTACTTGTCATATTTCCATCTTCATTTATAGTTGCATGCCAAGGTGGTGCTTTTAGTTTTAGAGATAGCGGGTGGCACGGGTGCCGATGAAGTCCTTTATCTCTTCCTGCGTGGGACTGGCAGTCATCTTGCCGTCATGCATGAGCAGGATGGAGTCGGCTATTTTGAGGGCAAGGTTTACGTCGTGTGTGGTCATAAGGATGGTCTTGCCCTCGTCGTGTGCAAGACGGAGCGACATCTCCATGAGTTCCACCTTGCTGCGGTAGTCAAGAAAGGCGGTGGGTTCGTCCATGAGTATGACAGGCGTCTGCTGGGCAAGAGCCTTGGCTATGACTGCCTTCTGATATTCGCCATCGCTGAGACTTGACAGAGACTTATGGCGCAGAGAGGCGATGCCTATCATCTCCATGCAATGGTCTACAATCCTGCGGTCGTCATCGGTCAGACGTCCGAAGAAACCAGTATAGGGCGAGCGTCCAAGCGACACCATGTCTTCCACGGTGAGCATCTGCCCTTCGCTTCTGCCCGTGAGCACCACGCCCACGGTGGTGGCCATCTCACGCGGGGAGAGACTGCCAAGGGGTTTGTCACCATAGGAGATGTTGCCTGATATGGGTTTCAGAAATCCCGCAATGGTCTTGAGGAGTGTGCTCTTGCCAGTGCCGTTATTACCAAGAAGACAGGTCATAGTCCCTGGAGACAGATGGATTGTCATGCCAGAGACTATGACCTTATTGTCATAACCTATACTTAGATTGTCGAGAGCGAGCATCTATGAGGCTTTATTGTCAGCGCTCCAACAACTGGCGGAACGCTTCGTAGTCATTGGGCAGAGCGACTGACTGCTTGGTGCCCTTCATGAATGCCTGCAACTTCTGAGGTATCTCTATGTCGGTGTGGAGGATGCCGTCGACAACAGACTTAAACTTGGCAGGGTGGGCTGTCTCGAGGAATACGCCTGTCTCGCCCTCGCGGAGTCCTTCCTTCAATGCCTCATATCCGCAAGCGCCGTGTGGGTCGCAGACATATCCCGTGTCGGCATAGCACTCGCGCATGGCATCGGCTATCTGCTCGTCAGAGAATGTAGCACCGGAGATGTCGGCAGCGATGGCATCATGCGACTTGCCGTAGAGGTCATAGATGCGGGCAAAGTTGGATGGGTCGCCCACATCCATAGCGTTGGCGATGGTCTGCACGGAAGCCTTCGGTTCGTATTTGCCCGTCTGCAGATACTTATAGAATATGTCGTTGGAATTGTTTGCCGCTATAAATCGCTTTATAGGCAGTCCCATACGCTTGCCGAAGAGAGCGGAACAGATGTTGCCGAAGTTGCCTGACGGCACGCACATAACGAGATTGTCGGCCAGTCCGCGCTTCTTCATCTGCGCATAGGCGTAGAAATAATAGAATGACTGCGGGAGGAAGCGCGCCACATTGATGGAGTTGGCAGAGGTGAGACGCATCTTCTGATTGAGTTCCTTGTCCATGAAGGCATTCTTCACCAGCGCCTGGCAGTCGTCGAAGACTCCGTCGACCTCTATGGCGGTGATATTCTGACCGAGGGTAGTAAACTGGCACTCCTGTATAGGACTTACCTTGCCCTTCGGGTAGAGCACATATACTTTGATACCCTCTACACCAAGGAATCCGTTGGCTACAGCCGAACCTGTGTCGCCGGATGTAGCCACGAGGACATTCACCTCGCCACTGCCTTTCTTGAGGAAGTGCTGCAGCATGCGCGCCATGAAGCGTGCGCCGACATCCTTGAAGGCGAGCGTAGGTCCGTGGAAGAGTTCCAGCGAGTAGATGTCGTCGGTGACTTTAACTGCCGGAACGTCGAAGGCGAGGGTGTCGCAGACAATCTTGCGAAGGTCATCCTCGGGCACGTCCTCACCGAAGAACGCCTGTGCCACGGTGAAGGCTATGTCATGGAAACTCATGTTCTCGATATTGTCGAAGAACTCCTTAGGAAGCGGTTTGATATGCTCAGGCATATACAGTCCGCGGTCTTCTGCAAGACCTTTCACCACTGCTTTCTCAAGGGAGGCGAGCGGTGCGTTGCCGTTGGTGCTGTAATATTTCATCATTTCAAGAATTCAGGTAAGAAATCGAGTCCGTCCATCACGCCATAGGAACCGTCCTGGCAACTGTCTTCGTCGAAGGCGCTGACACTGTCGGGAGCAACTCCAGGCTTATATATAATAAAAGGTACGGGGTCGGAAGTGTGAGTGCGGTGTGCGCACGGTGTGGGATGATCTGGGAGATAGGCTATTGCCACAGGTTCTTCGAAGTCGGCTACAGCCTGCATGATGGGACCAACCACCTTGGAGTCTATATCCTCTATGGTGCGCATCTTCAACGGGATGTCGCCTTCATGACCAGCCTCGTCGGGAGCCTCTATGTGGAGATACACGAAGTCATCAGTCTTGAGAGCCTCTATGGCAGCCGTGGCCTTACCGGCATAGTTGGTATTGAAAAGTCCTGTCGCTCCCTCCACATCGATGATGCGCAGACCGGCATAATGACCAATGCCACGTATGAGGTCAACGGCCGTGATGACGCTGCCACGCTTTATCGACGGATAGGACACAGAGAGCGGAGTCATGTCGGGACGATAGCCCGGGCTCCAAGGCCAGATGCTATTGGCCATGTCCTTGCCCTCTGCCGCGCGACGAAGGTTTATGGGATGCTTGGGAAGCAACTCCTGTGACTTTAGGATGAGTTCGTTGAGTTTATCGGCCGTAGCCTTTGCCTCAGGCACATCAGCCTTGACAAGCAGCGGACGCCACGGTTGCAGTGGCACGTCATGGGGAGGTGTGGTGGAGATGCGTGCGTCGCCACCATCGTAGACAAGCACATGACGATATTGTACGCCTGTAAGGAACTTTATCCCGTCAGTAGCAAGATTGTCATTCAGATACTTTATCAGTTCGGCGGCCTCCTCTGTGCTTATATGACCGGAGGAATGATTCTTGAGGATGTCGCCGTCGAGGCACACGAGATTGCATCGCATGGCCATCTCGCCAGGCTTCATCTCATAGCCAATGCTGGCAGCCTCGAGGACACCGCGTCCCTGATAGACCTTGTGCTGGTCGTAACCGAGGATGGTGGAGTTGGCCACCTCGCTGCCCGGATGAAAACCTTCGGGCACTGTCTTAAGCATGCCGCATCTGCCCTGCGTGGCCAAACGGTCGATGTTGGGAGTGTGGGCATACTGATATATTGTCTTGTTGTCAAGGGAAGGGCAATGCCAGTCGGCACTTCCATCGGCAAGAATAATCAGATGTTTCATATTACTTATCCTGTTAAAAGCTCAAAATGCAACTAAATCCTATCTTCTACTGAAGAATTGCCACAAAATTATATATTTTTCTTATAACTGACAACTCTTTGGGCACACAAGTTGTTGTTACATGAGAAAATCACGTGTGCTTTAGTGACGGTGAAAAAATAAGTTGGTATGATTTGAGTCATGATAAATAGGTGTTACGTCTGTCTTTCCTTTGAGGCACAGCAGTTGCACTAACGTCAGAAATAATATGCGTGCAACACTATTTAACTAAAAGATGCAGTCTATACACTGCATCTTTTTGGCATTTTATGCAGTCTATAGCATGATTTTATAGTATTTTTCTCACTTGCTACTGGTACGGCGGTGGCGCCGTACCTCCTAATATTACCTCATACTTGTTTGATACAGGGTGCAGCGAGGACGCAGCACCTACTATGGAATGTAAATATTGGTGGGGCTATAAATTTCCACCAATAATAAAGCACAATGTGGCGGAATTCGTTTTATTTATATAACTTTGCACCGCATATTATTTATAATAATGGTAAAGATGAAAAAACTAAATATTTTGTCGGCTGTCGCTGTTATGGCAGCAGCCTTGACCGCCGTCAGTTGTGGCGACAACGGAAAGTTTGTCATCAAAGGCAACATCACGAGTGCCAAGGACTCCATGCTGTTTCTTGAGAACGTGGGACTTGATGGCATAACGAAGATTGACTCGGTGAAACTCACTGACAATGGAGAGTTTGACTTCAAGGAACTGAGCAGTGACGAACCGGAATTCTACCGCCTGAGAATAGCCAACCAGATCATAAACCTCTCGATAGACTCCACGGAGACGGTGAGCGTGAGTGCTGACTATCCTTCCATGTCATATAAATATAAGGTGGAGGGCTCGGACAATTGTTCGAAGATACAGGAACTGGCTCTGCACCAGATGAACCTGCAGGCGCAGATCAACAACATCATCCGTGACCCGCAACTGAAGGTGAGCGCTGTGGAAGACAGCATAGCCGTGACTCTGGAGAAATACAAGAATATGGTGAAGACACGCTATATCTATGCCGAGCCTAATAAGTCGTATTCTTATTTCGCACTCTTCCAGACTGTAGTGCTGGGCAATGCTTATCAATTGATATTCAATCCTCGCCAGAATGTGGATGACGTGAGGGTGTATGCCGCAGTGGCTACGAGTTGGGATACATTTCATCCTGGTTCGGAACGTGGCGAAAACCTGCACAACATCGCCATCGAGGGCATGAAAGACTCACGCATACTGAAGGCACGCGACGAACAGGTGATAGATGCCAGCAAGGTGGACATGTCGGGAGTAATCGACGTTACCCTGCGCGACAACAAGGGAAACCTGCGCAAGTTGTCTGACCTGAAGGGTCATGTGGTGATACTCGATTTTTGCTCCTTTGCAGCAGAAGGCACCACAAAGCGCATCATGATGATGCGTGAACTCTACAACAAATATCACGCACAGGGACTGGAGATCTATCAAGTGTCACTCGATGAGAACCAACACTTCTGGAAGACTCAGACAGCCGCTCTGCCTTGGATATCGGTAAATGACCCTGACGGTGCAGGTAGCGAATACATCTCCCGTTTCAATCTGCAGGCCATACCGACTTTCTTCCTTATCAACAAAGACGCTACACCTTATAAGCGCGATGCCCAGATAAAAGACCTCGACGCAGAAATCAAAGCGCTGCTATAAGGAGGGGGGGGTATATCACTGGTTATCAAGCCAGGCCCTAACATTCATGAGCATTTCCACATGGTAAGGGAACTTAGGGTTCATGCCCCAGCCGTGCTTGCCCGTGGGATATACGATGATGCTTGCAGGAACGTCATGTTTGTATAGTTCGGTGTAGTAATTAACTCCATTGGCAGGCACCACCACATCATCATCGTCAGAGAGGATTATCAGAGCGCGCGGACATATGCGCGACACCTGTATGTCGTTGCAATATTCCAGCATCTCCTTCTTCTTTGGATGCTCACCGAGGAAGTTGTCGTGCGACCCTTTATGCGTGAAAGCAGGGTCCATGGTTATGACAGGATAGAAGAGTATCTGGAAGTTGGGCATCACATCTGCCTTGGCATGTGTGGCAAGCGTAGAGGCAAGATGTCCTCCGGCAGAGAATCCCATTATACCCACGTCGTCGGTATCAACATTCCATTGCTTGGCATTTGCGCGCACCATGCGCATAGCCTGCTCCACATCACTCACAGGCACCTTCTTGTTACCATGAGGCATGCGGTATTTGAGCACGAAGACAGCGATGCCCATCCTATTGAAGAATGGTGCCCAGTCCTTTCCCTCGTGATCCATAGCAAGCGTGGCATAGCCTCCGCCAGGACAGATTATGATGGCACGCCCCGTAGCCTTCTTGCTTTCGGGAAGAAAGGCATAGAGTTTGGCGGTATCGGTAGGATCAGAACTCTCCACTATCGGATTGCCTGCCCACAGGTCTACCTCGAAATTGCGCTGGGCATAGGCAGAAGTAAGAGATATAAGGCAGAGGGCAAGTGACAGAATTGTTTTCTTTAGGTTCATAAGTTATCCTAATGTGATTTGTTCCACATTGACATTTTCATGCAGGAAAATCCTCGCACACTCCCGGAATCGCTCTTCACTCTCAGTAGTGAGGTAGAGACATTTGCCGTGTGTGGTACACTTTGCGTCTATCTCAGGATGACGCGCGAGATAGTCTTTCAGCGATGATGCCACATAGGAGCCTTGGGGCACGATGCGCACACCTGGCGGCGTGTTCCTCACAATGCTGTTCATCAGCAAAGGATAGTGAGTGCATCCCAACACGATGGTGTCTATCTTAGGATCCTTGAGCATGAGTTGGTCTATGCGCTTGCGCACAAAATAGTCGGCACCAGGAGAGTCAGCTTCATTAGCCTCGACGATGGCTGCCCAAAGAGGACACGCCTGACCCGACACCTTTATCTCGGGATAAAACTTTGCTACCTCAAGACTGTAACTTTTGCTGCGCACAGTTCCCTCGGTGGCAAGCACGCCCACATGATTGGTGGTGGTGAGCTGTCCTATAGCCTCTGCCGTAGGACGTATTATGCCAAGCACTCGGCGGTCAGGACACAACTCGGGAAGAACCCTCTGCTGTATGGATCTGAGGGCTTTTGCCGATGCCGTGTTACATCCTAATATAACGAGATGACAACCGCGTTCGAAGAGTTTGAGTACAGCCTGACGCGTAAACTTATAGACCACTTCAAAGGAGCGGTTGCCATAAGGTGCGCGGGCATTGTCGCCAAGATAAAGATAGTCATACTGCGGCAGCATCTGGCGAATCTCATGGAGAATGGTCAGACCACCGTAGCCGGAGTCGAAGACGCCTATTGGACCTGCTGCTTCAGGAAACATACTCAGAGATTATTAATACGGTAAAAAAAGAGAAACTCACGCTACTGCTTGACAGCTTCTTCCACAGCAGCGGTAATATTGTATGCCATATTAGGGTTGAGATATGGCACAGCATCAGAGTCGGTGTTGAGCACAAAGGCAAGCGAATAGTGCTGCGCTATATTCTTGATGATGGCATCAAGCTTTTCCTTTGCTGGCTTGAGCATCTCCTCACGCGACTGCTTGAGCAGGCGCACAGTCTCAGCACGGAAGTTCTCATTACGCTTCATCATGTCCTCAAGTTCCGCCTGACGCTTCTTCAGAATGGAAGGAGCATAGTTGGAATATTCACTGAGGAACACTTCATATTTGGCATTGAACTCCTCTTCCGACGCCTTTGTCTCAGCATCATACTTTTGCTTCAATGCCTCGAGGTCAGCTTCAGCTTTGGCATATTCAGGCATCGACTTCAGCACGGTGGTGTAGCTTACACAACCGTAGCGGAAGTCGACTGTTTCTTGTGCTGAAGCCGATAAGGTGGTCACAAGCACCACCAGCATCAACAAGATCCTTTTCATTATTTCTTAAGTTCGCTCTTCACCTTTGCAGTGACATCTTCGCTGATGGCGTCATTGGTGTAGAGAGCAGTGTTTACGTCCATGATGTAAACATAACCGCCAGTCTTGCCTACAGTAGCGATGGCATTCATGAGCTTAGTGTAGAGAGGCTGCTGCTTCTCCTGACGCAGTTTCTCGAGCTGCTGCTGATAGTCCTGACCAGCCTGCTGGAGCTTGGTGTAAAGGCCCTGCAGTTCGGTCTCTGTCTCCTGCTGCTTTGTAGCAGGCATTGTAGCCTTAGCCTTGTCATACTCCTCAGCCTTGCGCTGGAACTCAGCCTGCATCTCCTGCATCTGGTTCTGGAATTCCTTAGCCTTTGCCTCGATCTCGCCGTTGGCGATGCTGTACTCAGGCATAGAAGTCAGCACTTCCTGAGCATTAATATGACCAAACTTCTGCTGTGCGAAAAGGGTCATTGGTGCACAAAGGAGCACCATTGCGAAAAATTTCTTCATCTTCTTGTATTGATTTTAGTTGTTGTTATTATTCTATCTTGTAATGTGCTATCTCAAAGTGGGTACTATAAAAATCTCAGTTTGCTCCATAACCGAGCTTCTGCAGCACCTCATTGCTTATGTCCACCTTTGGCGAACCGTAGATGATGCCTGAGTCGGAAGCACGGTCGAGCACGAGGCTGTAGCCACGCAGTTCGGAGATTTCCTTCACTGTGTTGTATATCTCCTCCTGTATAGGAGTGATGAGAGCCTCACGCTTCTTGAAGAGTTCGCCTTCAGGACCGAAGTACTTGCGCTTGAGTTCGCTTGCCTCCTTCTCCTTCTTCATGATAGCCTCCTGCTTCTCTTTCTTCTGCTCTTCAGAGAGAAATACTACCTCATTCTGGTAGTTTTTATACATGGTGCCGGCCTCAGTGTTGAGAGCTTCTATCTCAGCCTGCCATTTCTTGCTCACCTGGTTGAGTTGCTCGTTGGCACGCTCATAGGCAGGCACATTCTTCAGTATATACTCCATGTCGAGGAGTGCAAACTTCTGTGCTGACGCGCTGATGGCAACAAGTGCCATGGCGCAGATAACTATCAACTTCTTCATAACTTATCAATATATCTTTGTTTAAGATTATGCTTCTTTCATTAGAACTCCTGTCCGAGCACGAAGTGGAAGTTGCTTCCACCCTTCGAACCGAAGACAGTGTCGAAACCGTAAGCCCAGTCGATACCCATCAAGCCGACCATAGGGAGGTAAATTCTCACACCCACACCGGCAGAACGCTTCATGTCGAATGGGTTGAAGTTCTTCACGGATGTCCATGCGTTACCGCCTTCAACGAATCCGAGACCATAGATGGTGGTGTTGCCAAGCAGGAACGGATAGCGCAACTCGAGTGTCAGACGGTCGTAGGCATAGCCTTCATAACCGTAAGGAGTGAGCGCACCATTCTCGTAACCGCGCAGACCGATGGTCTCCTCTGCATAAGATGTGGAATATCCTGACATACCGTCACCACCCATGTAGAAGGTCTCAAACGGTGACTTCTTGTATTTGTTGTAGCTTCCCAGAATACCCATCTCCACGCGTGTCATAAGCACGAAACACTTCTGTGCAGATGTGAGCGCGGTGTAGGTGCGGGCCTTGAACTTCCACTTGTGGTATTCTATCCAGCGATATTTCTCCTGCTGCTCCTTCTCATATGTGGCCGACTTGCTGTTGGTGGCAAGGTTCTGATAGTCTTTGCCATCCCAGAGCGACCATGGTGGAGTGATGGTCACCGATGCCGAGAACTCGCTGCCTCGACGAGGGAAGAGTTGGTTGTCGGTAGACGTGCGGCTAAGGCTGATACCGAGGTTGATGTTGTTAGCATTACCGTTGGTCATCAGGAAGTAGCTCCAGTTCTTCAGCATATAGCGTGTGTAGGCCAACTGCACAGACAGCACGAAATAGTCGTCAGGCCAACGCAGACGCTTACCCCATCCGAGCGAAGCACCGAAGAGCTGCACATACTTGTCAGGGTCATAGTAGTTCTCATAGTTGTTATAATAAGAACTGCCATATCCGTAGAGATAGTTGTAGTAGTTGTTCATGTAACCACTATTATAATATGTGCTCGACACGTCAGTCTGCTTTGAGTAGAAGAGTGAGGCAGAGAACTGGATAGGACGCTTGCCTCCAAACCATGATGTGGAGTAGCCCACATTGTATGACTGGTAGTAAGAACCGTTGGTCTGTGCCGAGATAGACATCGTCTCACCGTCACCGATAGGCATTATTCCGCGGTGCTCAGCATTCTTGCGGAAGAGGTTTGCCATGGAGAAGTTATTGAGCTTAAGACCGATACGGCCGATGACACCCGTCTGTCCCCATCCGAGAGAGAACTCCACCTGGTCGTTGGATTTCTGCTTCAGATCCCAGTTGATGTCCACAGTACCATTCTCTGTATCCGGTTTCACGTCTGGATTGACAGCCTCTGGGTCGAAATGTCCCATGGAAGCAAGCTCACGTGCCGAACGCTGCAGAGCCTCCTTGGAGAAGAGGTCACCAGGTTTGGTGCGCAACTCACGACGTATGACGTTCTCATACAAGCGGTCGTTACCATTGATTCTCACACGGTTGATTCTTGCCTGAGGACCTTCGGTAATTCTCATCTCCACGTCGATGGAGTCGCCGTCTATGTTCACGTCCACTGGGTCGAGAGAGTAGAACAGGTAACCGTTGTTCCAGTAGGCATTGCCCACAGCATCCTCGTCTTCGGTGAGTCGCTTGTTCATGAGTTTCTGGTTGTAGACGTCACCCTTGTTCATGCCGAGGAGCTGGCTCAAGCGCTCAGTAGGATAGACAGTATTACCCACCCAAGAGATGTTGCGAAGGAAATACTGCTGGCCCTCTTCCACCTTTACATATATATTGACGTGCTTGTCATCATAATTCCACACACTGTCCTCGATGATGTGTGCGTCACGATAACCATATTCGTAGTATTTGTCGATAAGATTCTTCTTGTCAGTCTTCCATCTTTCTGGAGTATACTTCTTTGATTTGAAGAAGTTACCGATCTTGTTAGCCTCGTGAGTCTTTGAGAAGGCACCCTTCTTGAAGAGATTACCCTTGATTTTTGAGTCAGAGAGTTTGTCATTGCCCACGATGATGATGTTCTTCACACGCTTCTTCTGCTTTTTGTCTACGGTGACATCAAGTATGACGAAGTTTTTCCTCGACAGGTCATCGTGCTGCATGATATTTATCTCAGCGTCATTGAAACCCTTGTCATCGAAATATTTCTTGGCAAGGATCTTCGCCCTGTCGATCATAGAAGGAGTAATCTGGTAGTCCTTCATCATACCCAACTTCTCCTGCATGTCCTCGCGCTCCGACTTCTTCAGTCCGTAGTAGTTGATTTGTGACACGCGTGGCAGTGGAGCCAGGTTGATGTGCAGATAAGCGTCACGGCCTATGATGGAGTCGATAGATATTGACACGTCAGAGAACAAGCCATGCTTCCAGAATCTCTTCACGGCATCCGTAATCTCTGTGCCCGGCACGGAAATCTCCTGTCCTACCGACAGATTGGAGATGCCTATGAGCAGATTGTCCTCATATCCCTCTATACCGGTGACTGCCAGGCCTGCGATGCGGCATTGGCGTGGACTGCCGGCATAATTGATCTCGGGGTTCACTATCTTGTCCTGTGCCGACAGCTGCACTCCGGCAATGAGGCAGAATGCTGCCATTGACACTAATCTACGAAATTGATACTTCATTATGTTGTGTGAGTATGTTGTCGGTACTTTTATGCCTTTTTATTTTCCTGTTCTGCCTGTTCTTCTGTCTTGCCAAACCTGCGCTGGCGCTGCTGATAGCAGTGTATGGCTTTATGCAAGTCTTCCTCAGAGAAGTCAGGCCAATAAGTGTCGCAGAAATAGAGTTCGGAGTAGGCTATCTGCCACAGCAGGTAGTTGCTGATGCGCAGTTCGCCGCCTGTTCTTATGAGGAGTTCAGGATCAGGCATGAAGTTGGTGGTAAGGTTACTGCTTACCGTTTCCTCCGTTATGTCTTCGGCCTTCAGTTTTCCTGCCTTCACGTCCTCTGCAATTCTCTTTGCAGCCTCCGTTATTTCCCATCTTGACGAGTAGCTCAGAGCCACCACCATTGTCATGGTGTCGTTTTTCGCTGTGTGCTCCATCGTCTCCTGCAGTTTTTTGAGTACAGGTTCGGGCAGACGGCTTGTGTCACCTATTACTTGGAATCGCACATTGTTCTTCATGAAGATTTCGTCTTCAAGTGACGTGAGCACCAGTCCCATGAGAGCTGCTATCTCATCAGCAGGTCGGTTCCAGTTTTCTGTGGAGAAAGTATATAGCGTGAGATATTTCACTCCAAGTCGTGTACACTCGGAGGTTATTCTGCGCACGGTGTCCACCCCGGCCTGATGGCCGTAGCTGCGTTCCTTTCCGCGCTCTGTAGCCCATCTGCCATTGCCGTCCATGATGATGGCAATGTGCTCTGGTATGCGCTGCATGTCCAATTCTGTGGTCTTATCCATTAGATCATATTTGTTCACTCGTCCTGATTGTGGCACACTCTGCATTTTTCCTTAAAACTATAGGTGATGCTCACCTTCAGTGTGGAGTAGCAGTCAGAGTTTTTGAATAGTCCGCTTGTCTTCACCTGATATGGATCCTGCACGCCATCGAGTTTGTCGCTCAATGTGAAGTGCATTGTCCAGTCTAGGTTGAGATTCACTCTCTGCGCCAACTTATATTTCACACCCACTCCTATCGGCACGTTTGCTGTCATGGTGTTGCTACCGTCACCATTGACATATGTTGCACCCAGTCCGACAAAAAGGAATGGCGTCAGTTTCTTTGCCCCGCGATATTCCTTGCCTGTGCCATAAGGCCAGAAGTTATATTCATAGGTGACATTCAGATCCACCAGCGTTTTGTTGAAACTGTAAACGTCACCATGCTTGTATGCGGGTGTGGAGTAGTCAGGATATGCCGTTTTGCTATTGTCCGACTTGCCTTTAAGTTTGCCGTACCCCAGACTAAGTCGGAATCCCTGTCTTGGATTGAGCAGTCGGCGCATCACCAGGGATGCCGTGGGCTGCATATCTTTCAAGACATTGCCGTTGAAGTCACCCTGATATGACATCATGCCCGCTCCTGCTCCTATCTCCATCAGGTATTCAGGTTCTGTTTGTGCATGGGCAGGCATCGCCATAGCCACGGCACAGACAAGTGTGAAAGCAAGTCGCGGGATACTCTTCACCGTAGTCTTATTGTCTACTCCTTTATATATTTGTCTTCTTCTTTCCAGGCAATTCTGTTGATGCGTGCCTTCCACACCTGACCAGTGCCGCCGCATATCACCCACACGGAGTTCACGCCGTCAGCCACCATGGCAAAGGATGAAGTCTCGCCTGCGGAGAGATCCTTCGGCAGAGTCATCACACTGTCGTTGAGCCATGTGATACCGTCGTCGCCACTGTGGTAGATGTGTGACAAAGCCTTGGCAGAACCCTTTATGCTGTTGCCTGTTATTGCCTTTATATTATTGTCATAAGTCACCACCTGCCAGTTGTCTGCACGTGGAGCCTTGTGCTTGTTGTCAGTGGTAAACTCCACATAGTTCCATGCGTTCTTGCGTGCGCCTTCGCTATATTCGTCCACCTTTGACCACACCACGGCAGTGGTGTCTTTGGAGAATTCATCCGAACTTCTGTTGCCTATAATCACCACCTTGTCAGCCGACGCGTTTGTTCTCAGCGCGCGGCAAGAGTAAGCGATATTTTGTGTAGGGAGCAACTGAGCGTCATCGTCGAGAGTTTCCTCCGTCCATGTGGCGCCGTTGTCGGCAGACATCATCAGTTTGTTGTCAGACGAAAGGGCATAGAGGTTGACTGTGGATGCTGCCACAAGCTGCTTCAGTCCAGCGTCGTTTTTCACCGATGTCCAATCAGCTCCGTTGTCAGATTTGAGCACATTACCCTCGTTGACAGCATAAATCGTGCCACCCTTCATGACCATGCTCTTCAAGGCATCGGTGCCGAGGGAGGTAGAGAAGGTGACATTCGACCAAACTCTGCCGTCATTCACAGAAGAAGTAATAAGTTTCAGTTCCTCACCATCAACGCCGAAGAGATATATCTTGCTGCCGTCAGAGAGAGCCTTCATCTCAGTGAACTTCGCTATTTGGCTATTTGCTGGCAACTGTGTCCACACGCAAGAGTCACCCTCTTCATTGTGCACATTCACCTTGACGTTGTATGTTCGGTATGCTGTAGCACTGTTATTGTATACTCTAAACTCTCTTATGCTTGAGAAATCAATTGAGTCAGTGCTGCTATACCATGACAGAGAGTCGCTGTTAAGACTCTTTATAGCTGCCGAACTGGAGTTTTTTGTCGTGATGGTGCACAAAGCCCTGGATGCGTCTATGCCCGCAGGCAATGAGTCAGCATTCCATATCTTGCCTTCATTTTGGTCGATATAGAACGTATAGCCCGAGCAATCGAGGGTCTTGGTGTATGTACTGTCCGTACCGTCAGTCTTCTTAAGCGTGTGCATCGTACGCTTGAGCGTACCGAGTTTGAATGCCGTTATGGCTGCGTCATTGTAGTATGTGTAGCTGGTGCTTTCGCCCAAACACGATGACAAGGTAGTGATTGCCAGCGCGAACGAGGCCATTGACAGCAATTGTTTTCTCATATTTGCAGTGTTTGCGTATTGATAATTATAGGTTGCAAAGGTAGTTAGTTTTATTCTATTTTCCGTTATTTTCACATGTTAATTAAGTATTTTGTTCATTCTACAATGCTTTTTTAACATTAAGTGTCACCGCCTCAATGATATACACGAGATGATAACCAAAAATAACTCCTTATTCTTTGCAATACCACATTTTTGCCTTACTTTTGCACATCCAACCAACAACACCGACGACATGAGCAAACCCCTTGCAGAAAGAATGCGACCCACATCTCTCGACAAATATGTGGGACAGAAACATCTTGTCGGCGAGGGTGCCGTGCTGCGTCGTATGATTGACTCTGGACGCATATCGTCGTTCATACTCTGGGGACCTCCAGGAGTGGGCAAGACCACGTTGGCGCAGATTATAGCCAATAGGCTCGAGACTCCCTTCTACACGCTGAGTGCCGTGACAAGCGGCGTGAAGGATGTGCGCGACGTCATAGAGCGCGCCAAGTCAAACCGTTTCTTCAATTCCGCCTCCCCTATCCTCTTCATCGACGAGATACACCGTTTCTCCAAATCGCAACAGGACTCTCTCCTGGGTGCCGTCGAGCAGGGAGTGGTCACCCTCATCGGTGCCACGACGGAGAATCCCTCCTTTGAGGTCATCCGTCCTCTGCTCTCGAGATGCCAGCTCTATGTGCTCAAACCGCTTGACAAGCAAGACCTGCAGGAACTCCTCGACCGGGTAATCACTGAGGACGAGGAGATGAGGAAGCGCCACATAGTGCTGCAGGAGACTGACGCCATGATGCGCTATTCGGGAGGCGACGCACGCAAGTTGCTCAACATCCTGGAACTCGTCGTGGAAGCCGAACCTGAAGAAAATGTCGTCATCACCGACGAAAAGGTGGTCAGCCGACTGCAACAGAACCCTTTGGCATACGACAAGGACGGCGAGATGCACTACGACATCATATCGGCATTCATCAAGAGCCTGCGCGGGTCTGACCCCGATGCAGCACTCTACTGGATGGCGCGCATGATAGAGGGCGGCGAAGACCCGGAGTTTATAGCCCGCCGTCTCGTAATCTCGGCTGCCGAAGACATCGGACTTGCCAATCCCAACGCCCTGCTCATAGCCAATGCCGCCTTTGACGCCGTGATGAAGATAGGTTGGCCTGAAGGTCGCATACCGCTCGCAGAGGCGGCAGTCTATCTTGCCACATCGCCCAAGAGCAATTCTGCTTATCTGGGCATCAACTCCGCCCTGCAGACGGTGAAGCAGACGGGCAACCTGCCTGTGCCCTTGCACTTGCGCAATGCTCCCACTAAACTCATGGCAGAATTGGGCTACAGCGACGGCTACAAGTATGCGCATGACTATCCAGGTCACTTCGTCGTGCAGCAGTTTATGCCCGACGAACTCCAGCAGACGCGCCTGTGGCATCCGCAACATTCACCTGCCGAGGAGAAACTCTATCACAACATGCTCTCTTGCTGGGGCGACAGATTTAAGGAGGACTAAGAGTCAGACAATACATAAAAGACACAAGATGAAAATTGTTATTCTCGACGGTCATGCGGCCAATCCGGGTGACCTCTCATGGAAACCTCTCGAGGAATTGGGCGAGGTCATAGTCTATGAGCGCACAAGCCCAGAGGAACTGCTCGACAGGGCGAAGGATGCCGACGCCGCACTTACAAATAAGGTGTACTTTGGAGAAAACGAGTTGCAGCAACTCCCCAAACTTAAATATATCGGTGTATTGGCCACAGGATATAATGCCGTGGACATAAAGGCAGCATGCCGCCATGGAGTCACGGTGACAAATATTCCCGCTTATAGCACCGACAGCGTGGCGCAGCATGTCTTTGCTCTCATTCTCAATGTATTGAACCGTGTAGACCGTTATGCCGACTACAACCGCAACGGACGCTGGAGCGCCAACCCCGACTTCTGCTATTGGGACATGCGCATACGTGAACTCGCGTCCATGAAGATGGGCATTGTGGGATTGGGCAACATCGGTCGCAAGGTAGCAAAGATAGCCCTCGCATTCGGCGCCGAGGTGTATGCCTTCACGAGTAAGGAGCAGAGCGAACTGCCTGAGGGAATAAGGAAATGTAGTCTTGAGAACCTCTTTAACACATGCGACATCATCTCGCTCCACTGTCCGCTCACTGACAACACCAAGGAGATGATAAACCGCAGCACGCTGGCTATGATGCAGCCCGGCACCATACTGGTCAACACTGGTCGCGGTCCGCTTGTCAACGAGCCAGATGTGGCCGCAGCCCTACAAGAAGGACGCATCGCAGCCTATGCCACTGACGTGATGTGTCAGGAACCGCCCGAGGCTGACAATCCTTTGTTTAAGTGCCAGAATGCATTCATCACCCCACACATGGCATGGGGCACAGTGGAAGCGCGCCAGCGGCTTATGGACATAGCGCTCAATAATATAAAAGCTTTCGCCAAAGGCAAGCCCATAAATGTTGTAAAGGAATAAACGATGAACAACGAATTGATAACTGACGGATTCTTGCGCACACTGGAATTTCTCGGCACTTTCGCATTTGCCATTTCGGGCATACGACAGGCGGCATACAGGCATTTCGACTGGTTTGGCGGATTTGTGTGCGGCATCGCCGTGGCCATCGGAGGCGGTACTCTGCGCGACCTCATGCTCGGAGTCACCCCTTTCTGGATGACCAACAGCATGTATATGGGTTGCACCCTGCTGGCTCAGATATTCGTCATCGTGTTCGGCAAATATCTCAAGCACCTCGACAACACCTGGTTTGTATTTGACACCATAGGTCTCGCCCTCTTCACCGTGGTGGGCATCCAGAAGACTCTCATGTGCGACTATCCCTTCTGGGTGGCCATTGTCATGGGATGCATCACGGGATCGGCAGGTGGTGTCATCCGCGACATACTGCTCAACACAGCCCCTATCATATTCCAGAAGGAATTCTATGCCATGGCATGCATTGTCGGCGGAGCTTTCTACTGGTTGCTCTACACTCTTGGGGTAAACGTGGAGGTGACCTCTCTGCTCACCTTCCTTGCCATATGCCTAATGCGATTCCTCGCCGTGAGATTTGACATCTCTTTGCCAAAGCTCAAAAGTGAGGAATAAAATGCACGTACGTGCGATGGCCGATGAACCTAGGTGCGTTGCCCGATGAACCTACGTGCGTTGGCTGATGAACCTAGGTGCGTTTTTTCTGCAGCTTACATTTCAAGCGAGCGAAGTCTTTCCCTGCACTCCTCAAGTATCTGCATCAGATCGTGCATATTGTCGGCACGGAGCATGGCGATGCGTGTCTGACGGAAATCGGGGATACCCTTGAATACTG
>CAVKNF010000038.1:0-6215 GCA_963657415.1 bacterium
GTGGGCAAGCAGCGCAACCGCCGCACCCAGATCATCATCACTCCTAAGCTCGACCAGTTTATGGATCTCATAGACAAGGCTCCTGAGTCAGACAAATAAATTGAGGTGGGAATTTATAGCACCCACCTATAACCATATTTATTTCTTATATAGCGGGGACGCTTCATCTACTATGAAAATCAAAAATATAGTATATGGAGCGTCCTCGCTTTTTTGTTTATTTCTTCTTATTCGTCATTGTCAGAATTGTCTTCAGCAGTCATTTCTTCAGGACTGAAAGCACGGAATTCCGATGGCTGGATGCCAGTCTCGCGCTTGAAGAACTTTACGAAATAGGATGGGTCGTCATAGCCCAACTGATAGGCTATCTCCTTTATCCTTAGGTCGGTGAAGCGGAGCAGACGCATCGCCTCGAGTGATATGCGATCATTGATGAATGTCAGCGGAGCCTTGCCCGCACACTCCTTCACACTGTTGCTCAGAGTCTTTGCCGACACATTGAGGCGGTCGGCATATTCCTGCACGAGGTGCATGGAGGTGAAATTCTGCTCCAGCATGTTGCGAAACATGACAAACAGGCGGTGCGAGGGTTTCATGGTGTCGAGTGGGGGAGTGCCGTGACTGCTACCATAGCGATATACATTGATAAGGAATATCTTCACCAAAGAGCGCAGCAGTTCCAAGTGACCGAATCCTGACTCAACGGTCTGCTCCTCGTCCATCTTTCGTGTCAGTTCGTGGAGTTCGTTCACCGCCTCGGGATTGCTGACAAGATAGCAAGGCGAAGAATAGAAGGCATTGAAGATGCCGTATTTTACAAGCGGATCTTTCTCCGACGACTTGTCATCGAGAAAGTCGGTGCGAAACTTCAGCACTATGCCCTTGTGGCGGGTCTTGCCGTCAAAGCAGTGCACCTGTCCAGGCGAGAGCACAAAGATGGAATTCTCCTGTATGGCATAGTCGTGGAAGTCGACAGTGTAAATGCCACCAGCCTCTGTAAACCAGATGATTTCATAGAAAGTATGCACGTGAGGCAGACTGCTGTCTATGGTGTCGTGGTCAAACATGTCGGGCAGATGCTCCATGCGCAGACTCTCGCTGTCGAGCACATCGCAACTGATATTATATATGTCGGTAAATCTCTTCTGCATCATAATGGTAACCTTTCTATTAATATATATAGAATAATGCAAAGGTAGCAATAGTTTCCAAAAAATACCATCTTTAGGATAAAATTAGCATCCGCATATTGTGATGTCTTGTGTAACTTTGCAACCGTAAATATTAAAGACATTATTTGGTTTAACGATTAAAACAACGAAAAGACATTATGGCTAACAAGTATGCAGGAACACAGACAGAGAAGAATCTGTTGGCAGCGTTCGCCGGCGAGAGCCAGGCTCGTAACAAATACACATATTTCGCTTCAAAGGCAAAGAAGGAAGGTTTTGAGCAGATAGCATCTCTCTTCACCGCTACCGCCGACAATGAGAAGGAGCATGCCAAGATGTGGTTTAAGGAACTGGAAGGCATCGGCGACACTGTGGCCAACCTGAAGGCTGCTGCTGAGGGCGAGAACTATGAGTGGACCGACATGTATGAAGGCTTTGCAAAGACAGCCGAGGAGGAAGGTTTCGCAGCATTGGCAAAGAAGTTCCGCCTGGTGGCTGCCATCGAGAAGCGCCATGAGGAGCGCTATCGCAAACTTCTCCACAACATCGAGGCACAGGAAGTGTTTGCACGCAGCGAGGTGAAGATCTGGGAGTGCCGCAACTGCGGACATATCGTAGTGGGCGAGAAGGCTCCTGAGGTTTGCCCTGTATGCGCGCATCCAAAGGCATACTTTGAGATCATGGCAGAGAATATCTAATTTTACTGCAAACGCTCTGAAAGGGCAACTTCAATATAGCCTAGGGCAGCACCCTGGGTAGAGGTTGCACAGTTATGACTGCGCTCTGAAAGGGCAACTGCTTGGAAAAAATAATGTAGTTGCTCTTGCAGGGCGCAGTATGTTATGGATTACTAATACCCGGGATGTTATTGTTTCGAAACCATGTGTTCGCCAAGCATCTTTTCCATGAATATCATGTCAAACCACAGTCCGAACTTATATCCGCACTTGTGAAACAATGCGCAACGCTCATATCCCCTCTTTGCGTGGAATATGGGGCTGGCATGAGTGAGATATTCATTGGGAGTGTCAATCCATGTTATGCAGGCATAAGCATTGGTTATGCCTTGTCGGCTCAGGTCGTCTTCCAACCGGTCATATAGAGCCGTGCCGATGCCCTTGCCATGGATGCCGTCCTTGACATAGATGGAGAGTTCGGCACTCTTGTCGTAGGCGGCTCTCTCCTTGAATTTTCCTGCATAGGCATAGCCCACGATGTTGCCGTCGAGTTCTGCCACGAGGTAGGGGAAGTGCTGCAAGGTCTTCTCTATGCGGTGGCGGAAATCATCCACCGAGGGCACTTCATATTCAAATGAGATGGCGGTGCTCTCCACATATGGAGCATAAATGTTTACCAGAGCCTCTGCGTCATCAGGAGTCGCTGTGCGGAGCGTTATCTTGTTGTTGCTCATCGTATTATTCCTTTTAATTCGTTGAAACAGTCAATCATGAATGTAGGTTTCGACTCAATGAGTTTTTCCTTGGGATGATTGCCGTAGGTTACGGCTACGGTGCGGCATCCTGCATTGTTGCCCATGCCGATGTCGAATGTGGTGTCGCCCACCACGATGGCTTCCTCCTTGTCGATGTGCATCCTTTGCAATAGTGCATTCACCATGTCGGGGGCAGGCTTTGGAGTGAGTTTGTCGCTGGCCGTTATCTTGGTCTCGAAATACTGGTTTATGCCGTGTCTGTCCATAATCATGTCGAGTGACTCAAGATTGCGTGAAGTCACGATGGCGAGTCGGTAGCCTTGTGAGGCAAGCCACTGGAGAGTGTCCTTCACGCCTGGGAAGATTTTCACCACAGTAGCCTCAAACTTAGGAAACAGTCGTGTGTAGGTGTCTGTGGCGCGCTGAGCCTCAGTGTCGTCAAGATTGTTGAGCATCTTCAGCGCATTATATAGCGGGATGCCAATGGTGGCGAGCATGTCGCTGTCGGCAGGTATGGGGAGTGACATTTCCTTGAATGTCTCCTTCATCGTAGTCACTATGCCCTCGGCAGTGTCGGCTATCGTGCCGTCAAAATCAAAGAGTATGGCTTTCGTCGTGTTTTGTGTCATGTTTTTGTTATCCTTGTATTTGTTTTAGGTGGGAATTTATAGACCCCGCCTTTATATAGTTGTAATGCCTAACTGGGCAATTCTACAAGCAAGTGCAAAATTATGAAATCTTTTCAATAAAGCACTCTTGTGGGGCCTTGTAATTCGTATTCCCAGAAGAATTATTCAGGTCACTATGGCGGCGATGTTGCAGTTACATAAGCTATGTAAGCACTGGACTTTGAAAAATGTGCTGCGAGCTCAACTTTTTTAATCAAACAGGTATCGTTTTTGAAGAATTTTATGTAAGTTCGCAACAAACTAAAAAGGAATAGAATAATGTAATCGATTGACATGCCAGAGATAGTAAGATTTTATGGAATCATCATAAAGATGTTTTTCAAACCAAAAGAACATGAGCCTTCCCATATTCATGCGATATACAATGAATATGTCGGTAATCACAAAACTTCCACCATTATGATACCAAGAATTAAGAAATTGACAGTTCTCGATGATTATGTCCTATTCGTAGAGTTCGATGATGGATATAAGGTTTTGTATGATGTGAAAGATGATATTAAGACACTTCCTTCATTTCGTGCATTGGTAGACGTGTATGGCCTTTTTAAACAAGTCCAGTTGGATACGAGCCGAACTTGTGTGTATTGGAATGACGAGATAGACCTTGCCAGCGATAGCATTTATGAATATGGTAAGGCTGCATAATGATTTTTTGTGTAAGTCATCCAAATAACCTTGTCGAAAAACGCACGTACGTGCGATGCCCGATGAACGTACGTGAATTGGCTGATGAACGTACGTGCGTTGGGCAATGCACGTACGTGCGTTGAAAGAAAGTCTTGCATTTATGACATTAAATGCTTAAATTTGCACGGATGAAACGCAAACTCTATATATTCTGCTCATTGTTGCTTGTCCTCTTGGTGGGGATAGGCTATGGCAGCCACATATCGGTGGCTCTTGCAGACAATGAGGAGACGGTGGCGTTTCATGATGCACAAGACGCAGACACTAAGGACAAACTCTATGATGCCACCCCCGTGCCGCAGAAGCACGAGGCATTGCTTAGTGGCAGGTTTGACTCGGTGCATGCCAGCAGCCAGCGTGTGCGCCGCACGGTGCCTACCACGGGCTATCATCCGGGAAATGCTGCGGTAAAGTTCACCGCCAACAATAATCTTGCTGTATTATACATGGCAAAAGCCTGGCAGATGCAACTGTCGGCTTTGCCACAGATATGCCACACGGTGCGCTATTATGTGATAGCGCTCAGGCACATACTGCGTTAGAGATGAGTCTTTTACTCGTATTATTATTATCATCAATAACAAACATTTTAAAAGACTAATCAAATTATGGCAAGTATAAATAAGCTGGAGCTGACAAAGGCTCTGGCAAAGAGTGAGTTGTTTACAGTGAAGAAGGGATTTCTCGGTATGGGCACAAAGATGACCTATGTGCCTACGGGAAGCAATGTGAAGGCCGAAGTGCTGGAATACAGTCTGGCTGACGGCGAGCAACTGGAGCGCATCCTGCGTATGGACAAGGCGCAGATGGTGAAGTCGCTGCAGAGTGCCAACCTTAAGCCTGCCGACATGGGCAATGCCAAACTGGAAGTACTCAAGTCTGAGGATGGCGCGTGCGTGGCAATGCTGCTGATGCGCTTCACAGACTTCAGTTTCCGTCCTGTGTCAGAGGTGATGATCTTTGAGGGCGAGGATGCTGAGGCTCTTAGCAAGATATACTAAGCAAACGGTCAGTCCCGGTCTCGCGTGATGATGATGCGTGACCGGGATTGCCTTTTATACATTATATAATATATTATATGGAATTACTGTTTTTGGGCGGATTTGTAATATTCATTATCGCCATTCTGTTGGTCGACATGCTCTTGATAGACCGCAAATCGCATGAGGTGTCGGTGCGCGAAGCCTCCATTTGGACACTCGTCTGGATAACACTTGCGCTACTATTCTCCGTGTTTCTGTGGTTTCATGGTGACATGGTGCATGGCATACATGACTTTGAAGACCTGCAGGCTGTGGCGCAGAAGTATGCTGCCCATATAACTCTTGATTCCAATGATTTTGAAGGCAGTCTGCAGAAATACCGCCACTATATGACCATATCCTATCTCTCGGGCTATGTCATAGAGAAAACTCTGTCAGTAGACAATCTGTTTGTCATGATGATGATATTCACCTCATTCAATGTGAGCAAGAAGGAATATCAGCACGTGCTCAACTGGGGTATACTTGGTGCCATCGTGCTGCGCATAATATTTATCTTCGTGGGTACGGCCGTGATAAGCAAATTCAAGTTTGTGCTGATGCTCTTCGGAGTGTTCCTCGTCTATAGTGCCTACAAGATGTATCGCGACCGCAACAAGAAAGAGGAGGTGGATGTGGAAAATCATCCTTTGGTGAAGTTTTTGTCAAAGCATTTCCCCGTCTATCCCAAGTTTGAGAGCGGCAAGTTCTTCGTCAGAGCGAAGCATAGCGATAGCGGTTATGTGTTGTCAGACGGAATAGGTAAAAGCGTGCTGTGCATCACTCCGCTCTTTGTGACGGTGCTGGTGATAGAGTTCTCCGACATCATCTTCGCCTTCGACAGCATCCCAGCCATCTTCTCCGTGTCGCTTGATCCGTATGTGGTGTTGTTCTCCAATATCTTCGCCATATTGGGACTGCGCGCCATGTTCTTCCTGCTGGCAGTCATAGCAGACAAGTTCCGCTATCTCAATACCGGAGTGACAGTGTTGCTTCTCTTTATCGGCGTGAAACTCCTCATCAGCGAGTTTTATGAGATAGACCCCGTGGCATCGCTCGCCTTTATCCTGGCGGTGTTTGTGGTGAGCATTCTTGCGTCGGTATTGATTCCGCAAAGAAAGAATTGACGCAAACTTATGTGAGGTTTAGCGTTAACCTTTACCGATAGCCGTGTGTAGACAAATAATTTACGCACGGCTATTGTTGTATG
>CAVKNF010000038.1:6225-18355 GCA_963657415.1 bacterium
TATGTTAAAAGACTACAATCAAAGGCAAAAGGAACAGTTTTGTAGCAAAACGATATGGATAAATGCTGATAAATGGATGTTGTCATACCGTTATTTGTGTAATAATGAAACGATAATGAAATATCCACTTTACAATTTGTAATTACACCTTGTTGAAAAAACTTAAAAAAACGTGAATTGTTTGACGTATTAGGATGGAAATTTGTTACCTTTGCCACAGTTAAATTTAGGAACTGAATATAAGGTATTATGGCAAAAATCAACACTATTGGCATATTGACTTCCGGAGGTGACGCTCCTGGTATGAATGCCGCAATACGTGCCGTCACAAGATCTGGTATTTATAACGGTTTTAACATGGTGGGTATCTATCGTGGATGGGAGGGTCTCATCAATGATGATATGAAGCCATTTACCACAGAGGACGTGTCGGGAATCGTTGGTCGAGGCGGTACGATACTGAAGACTGCTCGCTGTGCTGAATTCATGACCCAAGAGGGTAGGGCAAAGGCATACGAGAACATGGTGAAGAGAAATATCGATGCTCTTGTGGTGATTGGCGGTAACGGATCGCTCACAGGCGCGAAGATTTTCGCTCAGGAGTATGATGTCTGCTGCATCGGTTTGCCAGGTACTATCGACAACGACCTCTACGGCACAGACAACACCATAGGTTATGACACCACGATGAACACCATCATGGAGTGTGTGGACCGCATCCGCGACACTGCCCAGAGCCACGAGCGAATATTCTTCGTGGAAGTGATGGGACGTGATGCAGGTTTCCTCGCGCAGAACTCAGCCATCGCCTGTGGCGCTGAGGCCGCCATCATCCCGGAGGAGAACACCGAGGTGGACCAGTTGGCAGAGTTTATGGATAGAGGTATCCGTAAGTCAAAGAAGAGTTGCATCGTCATCGTGTCGGAAAGTCCAAAGTGCGGCGCTATGTACTACGCCGAGCGTGTGAAGAAGGAATTTCCTGATTTCGATGTGCGTGTGTCTATCCTCGGTCACCTTCAGAGAGGTGGTAGCCCATCGGCACGTGACCGAATCCTGGCAGGCAGAACTGGTGTGGGCGCCATCGAGGCCATCATGCAGGGACAGCGCAATATTATGGTGGGCGTGAGAAACAATGAAGTGGTGTATGTGCCATTCCCAGAGGCTATCCGCTCCGACAAACCGTTTGACAAGAAACTCATCAGGGTGCTCGACGAATTGAGTATCTAACAAGTGGGATGTAAACGACAAAGTATTAGAGTTTTTAACAACAATATAATATTAACAAATATGTCACAGATAAAAGGATGTCTTTCTCAGATCATCGGACCTGTTCTTGACGTGCATTTCGACACGAACGGCGAGGATTCGGAGAAAGTGCTCCCAAAAATTCATGAGGCTTTGCTGGTGAAACGCAATGACGGGTCAGACCTTGTCATCGAGGTGCAGCAGCATATCGGAGAAGACACAGTGCGCTGTGTCGCCATGGACAATACCGACGGTCTGCAGCGCGGACTCGAGGTTGTGCCTACGGGAAGTCCTATCTCCATGCCTTCGGGAGAACAGATCAAGGGACGAATGATGAATGTCATCGGAAATCCTATTGACGGTATGAAACCACTTGCTAAGGAAGGTGCATACCCTATTCACCGTGAAGCTCCAAAGTTTGAGGAGCTGTCCACCAAGAAGGAGATTCTTGCCACTGGTATCAAGGTCATCGACTTGCTCGAACCTTATATGAAGGGTGGTAAGATCGGACTCTTTGGTGGTGCAGGTGTAGGAAAGACAGTGCTCATCATGGAGCTCATCAACAACATCGCCAAGGGACACAACGGATTCTCCGTGTTCGCTGGTGTGGGAGAACGTACCCGTGAGGGTAACGACCTCATCCGCGAGATGATAGAGTCGGGCGTTATCAAGTATGGCGACAAGTTTAAGGAGGCTATGGACGAAGGCAAGTGGGACTTGTCACTCGTAGACCCAGAAGCCCTGAAGCAGTCACAGGCCACACTTGTCTATGGTCAGATGAATGAGCCACCAGGCGCACGTGCTTCCGTGGCACTGTCAGGACTTACCGTGGCAGAGGAGTTTCGTGACCAGGGTGGTGACATCTTGTTCTTCATCGACAACATCTTCCGTTTCACCCAGGCCGGTTCTGAGGTGTCGGCTCTTCTCGGACGTATGCCATCAGCCGTGGGTTATCAGCCTACACTGGCATCTGAGATGGGATCCATGCAGGAGCGAATCACTTCCACAAAGACAGGTTCCATCACTTCAGTACAGGCAGTATATGTGCCAGCCGACGACTTGACAGACCCTGCTCCAGCAACAACCTTTACCCACCTCGACGCTACGACAGAGCTCTCGCGTAACATCGCACAGCTCGGTATCTATCCTGCTGTGGATCCTCTGGGTTCTACATCACGTATCCTCGATCCGCTGATTGTGGGCAAGGAGCATTACGACTGCGCACAGAGAGTGAAGCAGATATTGCAGAAATATCAGGAGTTGCAGGACATCATCGCCATCCTCGGTATGGATGAACTTTCCGATGAGGACAAGCAGACCGTGAACCGCGCACGCCGTGTGCAGAGATATCTCTCTCAGCCATTTACGGTGGCAGAGCAGTTTACTGGTGTGAAGGGTGAGATGGTAAGTATAGAGGACACTATCAAGGGATTCAACATGATACTCGACGGTGAGCTCGATGACCTGCCAGAACAGGCATTCCTCAATGTGGGAACAATAGAACAAGCCATAGAGAAGGGTAAGAAGCTCTTGGCTCAGGCTCAAGGATAGAACGGACATGGACATAAGACTGAAAGTAATATCGCCAGAGAGAATCGAGTTCGACGGAAACGTGCAGAGCGTACTCGTGCCGGGCACACTGGGACAGTTTGAGATTCTCCGTAACCACGCCCCGATAATCTCTGCGTTGACAAAAGGTGACGTGGTGTATGACGATGGCGAGAAACACACGGTGAGCATCAACGCAGGATTCGTGTCCGTGAAAGACAATCAGGTGAACGTGTGTGTGGAATTCTAAGATAATCAGAAAGTAAAGGCGCATGAGCAAGACTGCTGTGAAATATATGGCTTACGGGACAATGATACTCGTCCTGACAGGAGTGGCAACGGCTATCGTCGGCAATCTCCTGACGGGCACGTTGGTCATGACCTTCAATGCCATATCCTTCATCTTCCAGTTCGTGCTCATCGTGGCATACGGACTGACGTGGGACAAGGTGGCGAAGTCTTCGCCAAAGAATCTCGCAGTGCTCTATATGTCGGCTTCCGGACTGAGAATTCTGCTTGCGGCAATCCTTCTGCTCATTTATATGTTTATAAACAGAGGAAAGGAAAGCCTTACACTGTTCTCCATGATCTTTGCTGTCTACTACTTGATCATCCTCATTTATGACACGACATTCTTCGTGTCAGTGGAAAAGAAACAGTTACGATGATGAAAAGGAAATTATTTTTATACCTGTTGATAGCAACCTTCTTCTCGCTGTCAATGCCTCTGTCTGCTGCAGACAAGAGGATAGACGTCGACGTGAAGGAGATAGTGCTTGGACACATGGCCGATGCATACGAATGGCACATCACGACCTACAAGGGTCACAGCGTGTCTATTCCTCTGCCTGTCATCGTGAAGAGCAGCGCAACGGGTGAATGGAACTGCTTCTGTAGTTCGAAACTTGAAGAGGCGGCAGAAAAGGGTGAAACCTACAAGGGATTCTACCTCAACGAGGAGAAGAACGGAAAGATTTATGAAAAACTGTCTGACGGTACGTCGGTGCGTCCTCTGGACCTCAGTATCACGAAGGCGGTGGTGCAGATATGGATTGTGGTATTTCTGCTCATCGTGATATTCATTACCTGTGCACACTGGTACAGGAAGCACGATGTGACAAAGGAAGCTCCAAAGGGATTTGTCGGCATGATGGAGATGCTCGTCATGACCATTAACGACGACCTCGTGAAGAGTTCCATCGGCGAGAAACACTATCGTCCCTATGCTCCATATCTTCTGACGTGCTTCTTCTTCATCTTCCTCACAAACTTGCTTGGACTGCTTCCGATATTCCCTGGCGGTGCCAATGTGACGGGCAACATCAACATCACGTTCTTCCTTGCCCTCTGCACAATGCTCGCCATCAACCTCTTCGGAAACAAGGAGTACTGGAAGGACATCTTCTGGCCTGAAGTGCCGATGTTCCTCAAGGCATATCCTGTGGCTATCATGCCGTTTATAGAACTCTTCGGAGTCTTCACCAAGCCGTTTGCCTTGATGGTTCGTCTCTTTGCAAACATGATGGCAGGTCACGCGATAATACTGTCGTTCACCGCCATAATCTTCATAGGCTGGCAGCTCAATGCCGCTCTCGGTAGCGGACTGACCGTGCTGAGTTTCGTCATGATACTCTTCATGAACTGTCTGGAGTTGCTCGTTGCCTTCATACAGGCTTATGTGTTCACTATGCTCAGTGCCGTGTTTATCGGTCTGGCACATCAGGAACACAGCGCTGAATAAATAGATTTTAGAAACAAACACAATTAATAACAATTTAAAGATTAAGATTATGTTATCATTACTTTTACAGGCAGCCGCTGGTGCTGGTCTCGCTAAATTGGGTGCAGGAATAGGTGCAGGTATCGCAGCAATAGGTGCAGGTTTGGGTATCGGAAGAATCGGTGGCAACGCTATGGACGCCATCGCACGCCAGCCAGAGGCTTCAGGCGACATCCGTACAAACATGATTCTGACAGCAGCCTTCGTAGAGGGTGTGGCTTTGTTCGCCGTTGTTGTCTGCGCACTTTGTGTATTCCTTTAAATCAGAAATAAAGGTCAGTTAAATGGGTTCGATGAATTTACCTGCTATACTAACTCCTGATGCGGGACTCCTCTTCTGGATGCTCATAGCATTCCTGGTGGTCTTTGCCGTCTTGGCAAAGTTTGGATTCCCCGTCATAGTTGGTATGGTGGAAAAGCGAAAACTGTTTATTGACGAGAGTCTCAAGAATGCCCACGAGGCGGCAGAGCGTCTTTCCAACATCCAGGCGGAGAGTGAAGACATCATAGCCAAAGCCCGTGAGCAGCAGGCAAGCATCCTCAAAGATGCAGCTAACACAAGGGATGAGATAATCGAAGAAGCCAAGGTAAAAGCGAAATCAGAGGCTGACAACATCTTGAGTGAAGCCAAACTGCAGATAGAAAATGAGAAACAGCTTGCGCTGAGAGAGATAAAGTCTCAGGTGGCAAGACTCTCCGTTGATATAGCAGAGAAAGTGGTAAGGCAGAATCTCCACGACGACGACCGGCAGATGCAACTCATTGACAGAATGCTGGAAGAAGTGGGGGCTGATAAATAACAACCGTTGAATATGAACACAGGAATAATATCCGTAAGATATGCAAGGGCTTTGCTGAAAAGCGCTGCCGCTTCAGGTGACAAAGAGAAAGTCTTTGCCGACATGAAGCAGCTTGCAGCCAACTTCATAGAACTGCCCAAATTGAGAAAAGCATTGGACAATCCTACTGTCGGCAAGGCTGACAAGGAACAGTTGCTGTGCGCTGCGTGCGGAAGCAAACCATGTGACCTCACACGCTCTTTTGTCAGACTCGTGCTGAAAGAGGGTAGGGAGAACATGGTGCAGTTTATGGCCAATTCCTACATGTCGCTCTATCGTGCTGACAGAAACATTGTTCCGGCCCGACTCACTACGGCAGTGCCTGTGGATGAGGCCACGAGGTCAAAGTTCAACGATGTCGTGAAGAAACGCACTAAGGCTGACATTGAGTTTGAGACAAAGGTCGATGCCAACATCATCGGAGGATTTATCCTCGAGTATGACACCTACCGCATGGACTCAAGTGTGCAGTCTCAGTTGCGCAGCATACTAAAACAGTTAAAGTAAAAAGTAAAACATGGACAAGATAAAACCGAGTGAGGTATCGGAGCTATTGCTTCAGCAACTTCAGGGAATCGGCACCAAGCAGGATTTCGATGAGGTGGGAAGCGTTCTTACAGTGAATGACGGTGTCGCACGTATCTACGGTCTCAGAAATGCAGAAGCCAATGAGCTGCTGGAATTTGAGAACGGCACGATGGCAATCGTCATGAATTTGGAAGAGGACAATGTGGGATGTGTGCTTCTCGGACAGACTTCCGGCATCAAGGAAGGCATGACGGTGAAGCGTACGAAGCGTATTGCCTCCATCCGCGTGAATGACAATATGCTCGGTCGTGTCATCAATCCGCTGGGCGAAGCCATCGACGGTCTTGGCGACATAGATCTCACCAATTATTTCGAGATGCCGCTTGACCGCAAGGCTCCGGGAGTTATCTTCCGTCAGCCAGTGAAGGAACCTCTCCAGACTGGACTGAAGGCTGTCGACTCGATGATTCCTATCGGACGCGGTCAGCGTGAGCTTATCATCGGTGACCGTCAGACTGGTAAGACTGCCATCGCCATTGACACCATCATCAATCAGAAGTCGTTCTATGAGGCAGGCAATCCTGTATATTGCATCTATGTGGCTATCGGTCAGAAGGCAAGTACGGTGGCAGCCCTTGTGCAGACTCTCAAGGAGCACGGTGCACTGCCTTACACCATCGTGGTGTCGGCTACTGCTGCCGATCCTGCCGCTATGCAGTATTACGCACCTTTCGCAGGTGCTGCCATAGGCGAGTATTTCCGTGACCGCGGATACGCTGCATTGGTTGTATATGATGACCTGTCAAAGCAGGCTGTGGCTTATCGTGAGGTGTCATTGATTCTCCGCCGTCCTTCAGGACGTGAGGCTTATCCTGGTGATGTGTTCTATCTGCACTCTCGTCTTCTCGAGCGTGCGGCAAAGATCAACGAGCAGCAGGAGGTGGCAGAGAAGATGAACGACCTGCCAGAGTGTATGAAGGGTCATGTCAAGGGTGGCGGTTCGCTGACTGCCCTGCCTATCATCGAGACTCAGGCTGGTGACGTTTCCGCATATATCCCGACAAACGTGATTTCCATCACCGATGGTCAGATATATCTCGAGAGCGACCTCTTCAACCAGGGCTTCCGTCCAGCTATCAATGTGGGTATCTCCGTATCCCGTGTAGGTGGTTCGGCACAGATAAAGTCAATGAAGAAGGTGGCAGGTACGCTGAAGATTGACCAGGCACAGTATCGTGAGCTTGAGAGTTTCTCCAAGTTCTCGAGCGATATGGACTCAGTGACAGCCATGACTCTCGACCGCGGACGTAAGAATAACCAGTTGCTCATCCAGAGCCAGTATTCACCTATGCCTGTGGGCGAGCAGATTGCCATCCTCTATTGCGGTACGCATGGACTCATGGCACCGATTCCTGTAGACAAGGTGCGCGAGTGTCAGGACACATTCCTCACCGCTATGCGTACATCTCACAAGGATGTGCTCAACACTCTGGCAAGTGGCAAGATCACTGAAAATGAGACTAAGGCCATCGAAGAACTGATGGCGTCAATAACTGCACAATACAAACAATAGGCAATGCCGTCACTCAAGGAAATAAAAAACAGAATCAACTCGGTCAACAGCACTCGTAAGATTACCAGTGCCATGAAGATGGTGGCTTCATCCAAACTGCATCACGCACAGACGATGATAGAAAACATGCTGCCATATGAAGGTATGCTCGAAGGCATCCTGAAAACGCTTGTCGCAAGCGACGTTGATGCCCAGAGCATGTATTCTGTGACCAGAGAAGTGAAGAGCGTGGCCATAATAGCCTTTTCGAGCAATTCCAGTCTTTGTGGCGGCTACAACGCCAGTGTCATCAACAAACTATTGAAGGCGCACAAGGAATATTCTGACAAAGGCATCGATGTCACCGTGTATCCCGTCGGGAGAAAGGTGTCGGAGAAGGTGCAGAAGCTTGGACTGAAATGTGCAGGCAACTATGATGTGCTGGCGGACAAACCCAATGCCAAGGATTGTCAATCTATAGGCGAGGAGGTTTACCGCATGTTCCTTTCTGGAGAGTATGACAGGGTGGAGATTATCTATCACCACTTCAAGTCTGCAGGTTCGCAGATTCTCACCTGCAAGGAACTGCTTCCAATAGATCTTGAGTCAGCAATGGACTATGACCATTTCCGTGACTTGAAGACTGTGGTGGCAAACGAGAAGACCGTGCAGTATATCAAGGATAACGCACAAGACCAGCAGACGGAGTCGAAGAAGGCAAAGGCGATAAATCCTAATTACATCGTAGAGCCTGACATGGAGACTCTCCTGCTGACTCTCATACCACGCTACATCAACCTGATGGTTTATACGGCATTGCTCGACAGTAATGCTTCGGAGCATGCAGCCCGCATGGTAGCCATGCAGACAGCCACCGACAATGCCGATGAACTCATACATCAACTGAATCTCCAGTTTAATAAGTCGCGTCAGCAAGCCATTACCAATGAGCTGCTTGACATCGTTGGAGGTTCTGCAAACAATTGATTCCGTTTACTGCCGCATCTTTTGCAGGCAGTAAACGGAATCCCGTTTTTATTCTTCCTTATTTCTTCCCTTCGTTTATTAGAACTGTTCCAACAGCGCAATGCGCTTCTTTGGGTCAGGATGAGTAGAGAACAAGGAATCCATGAATCCCAGCAAGCCCGACTCCATCTCGTCGGGATGCATGATAAACAGTTGTGCCACATCTTCGCGGTTTACGCTGTCGAGTCCAGGATTATGCGATATCTTTCTCAGTGCAGAAGCCAAAGCCAACGGGTTGCCACACAATTCGGCACCGCCCGCATCAGCCATATATTCACGCTTGCGCGAGATGGCAAACCTTGTGATAAGGGTGAAGAAATAGGCTATGGCGCAACATACGGCAGCTATGGCAAGCACTACGATGACACTGCCTCCATTGTTTTTCTCGTCCTTTGAACTGCGGCTGCTTGTGCCAAAGATAAACGAGTTGTAGAGCATTCTCACAATTAGTGTCATCACCGTCGACACGATGCCCACGAAGACGATGCTTGTGATGAGCAGTCGTGTGTCGTGATTGCGTATGTGGGTCAGCTCGTGACCTATCACTCCAGCCAGTTCATCATCATTGAGGATGCCGAGCAGACCTGTTGTGACAGTCACCGTGTATGTCGACTTGTTGATTCCGCTGGCGAAAGCATTGAGCTGAGGATCATCCACCACATTTATCTTTGGCATGTCCATGCCGCAGGTCATGCAGAGATTTTCCACAATATTATATATGCGCGGATTCTCCTTGCGCGTCAGACTTCTTGCGCCCACGGCAGCCTTCACCATCGATGCATTGGCGAAATAGGCGATGGCAAACCATATGCCCACGATGCCCACCACCCAAGGCAGAGCCTCGAGAAACTCGGCGTTGACGGTGGCTGTGTCAAGACCGGCAGCAACCATGTTGCCGTCATAGTCCATGTATCCCCCTTGGTTATAGTTAAGCAGAGCCAGAAATCCCCACACCGCAACGAGAATTATCGTGGGGAAAGCCAAGAGCAACAACACCGAGAGGATGTTGTTGCGCTCTATCTGTGTGTGCATTCCAACGTACTTCATAAATGAAGGTCTTTTTCTTGTTGTTATGCGTCAATGCGTTAAAACTCCACCTTTGGTGCTCTCTCCACAGCGGCACGTTCTTCCTGTGCAATCTCAAACATAGGTTCTCTGTGGAAACCAAACATGCCAGCGATGATGTTGGAAGGGAAAGATTGCACGGCGTTGTTGAGTTCCTTCGTTGTGGAATTGAAGAATCGGCGCACGGCTGCGAGCTTGTTCTCTATGTCAGCCAGTTCGGTCTGTAGCTGCATGAAGTTCTGGTTTGCCTTCAGGTCTGGGTAAGCCTCAAGTGACACCTTCAGTCCTGCCAGAGCACTGCTCAACTGGTTGTTAGTATCAATCTTGCTGTTGATGTCTGTAGCACCCATAGCTGCTGCGCGTGCCATGGTGACCTTCTCGAGCAGACCGCTCTCGTGCTTGGCATATCCCTTCACGGTCTCTACCAACTGAGGCACGAGGTCATAGCGCTGACGGAGTTGCACGTCGATATTGGCGAAAGCATTCTCGCGGTTGTTGCGCAGAGCCACAAGGCGGTTGTAGGCGCTGATGAGCCAAAATACTATCAGAACTATTACTACCAATACAATAATCAATGTCGTGTTCATAAATGATATAAGTTTGTTGTTTTTATAAATATAATTTCTTTAGATTGCAAATATACGTCAATCGGTTCAAATAGCCCACCAAATGGCGTGAACGTTTTCCATTATTAACAAAAAAAGGAGGAAACTTACGCTCTTTCGAGTTAAGTTCCCTCCGTATTGATTAATCTTGTTTCTTCATTTCGGCCATCACCTTATTATAATATCGGTTTGTCTTTCTGATACTGTAATTAGGTCCGCCATTCCAAGCCCTCACGGCCTGTTCGATGCTCTTCTCCGGATTGTAAGCCTCTTGTATGAGCACGAACATCTCCTTCGATTTCTTCAGGTTGAATCGGTCAGCAAGCGTATATCTCGTCTTCATATTCCTTTCCGCGAGAATCTGGTTACACTGCTTCACGAGTATCGGTGATATCTGCATCGGTCCGGCGCACACGCCGTTTACCGCCTTCACGTCACCACTGCTTTCCACCTGAATGATAGCATCCATCACGTCCGACCAATAATTGTTTTCAGAGCCTGCAGCCCATGCAGATGTTGAAAAGAAGATGGCCGTCATTAATACTAACTTTTTAAAGAACGTCATAATAACTTATTTTGGGAGCCCGGTTGGACTAAAAGCATTCAGATACAAAGTGAATGAAACCACGAATTGGCACTTAACGCGTGTGCCGAGATTCTAACTCCGTTAAACATGGGGTTGCGCTATCCGTAATGGCAGAAAAGCGTAACCCTTTCTCATTATCGTATGCAAAGTTACGCATAAAACCTCATATTTCCAAGTCAATAGCCTATTCGTTGACAAAGATTAAGTAAATCTATGCATATATCCATTGCCATAAGTTAACATGCCGACCTTTTCCGTAATTTGTTTAATACAGTCCGTAATACATCTACTGAGACTTTGGCGAAAAGATAGTAACTTTGCATTTATATTGCAAAGTAATGTGGGAATTTATAGCACACATTTATATAGGTGGGTGCTATAAATCCCCCACCTATAATAAAAAAAGAAAAAGACGCTGCGAAAATGAAGATAATGTGGATGATGATATTCTTGGTGTTTCCGATAGTGGGATTATGTTACACTCTTTGGCACATCTGGCAGATACTGCCGTTTCCCATAGGTTGGCGCTGTGCGGTAGTAGGCATCTGTATAATTCTATTTCTCACGATGTTTTTGGGATTCTCGGGAGCTTTCGAGAAGATGCCGTTACGTCTGGCCTCGATAACGTATGAAATTGGCAATAGTGTCATCTTCGTGCTTTTCTATTTGACGATGCTGTTCTTAGTGCTCGACATCGCCAGATGGACGCACCTCATCCCAAAGCGCAACACTTTTATCGTGAAGCAGGCATCACGCTACTCAGAGATAGCGTGGCAAACATAAGCAACTTGCGCATCATTGGCAGAGATGACCGCACAAATCCACATCGCAAGTCTCTCAAGGAAATCCTTGCCTCGGCAGAATTGGGAGACAAACAGGTGGAGAGTCCCTTCACCATCCTTCTTGACCATCAGCCTTACCATCTGGAGGAGGCTGAGCAAAACGGCATAGACTTTCAGTTCAGCGGTCACACCCATCACGGACAAGTATGGCCTATCTCTTGGGGCACCGATGCCCTCTACGAAGATGCATACGGAAGTTTGCAGAAGGGCAAGACGCAATATTACGTAAGTTCGGGTATGGGCATCTGGGGCGGCAAGTTTCGCATTGGCACGCAGTCGGAATACGTGGTGCTAACCCTTACGACTATCTAACATTCTTTTGCCCGCGTTTATTCAATAAAATGTGGGAATTTATAGAATCCACCTAAGGGCTATGCCTCTATCACCCAGTCAGTAATATTCCCCACAGTGGAGTCGAAGTTGATGCCTACCTTGGTGATGGGCTTTCCGCTTAGGGCGAAGCGCTGGCGGTAGTCTTTGAGGTTGATTTGCCGCATGGCCGCCTGCGCATCCT
>CAVKNF010000039.1:0-17580 GCA_963657415.1 bacterium
GTATTCACAGAAGGTGAAAAGTAGAAGGAAAAAGTAACGGAAAGGTATATGACAAATCACAAACTTAATGTCAGGTTGTGTCATCTGCTCTTATGCTCCGCCATGTCGTTGACATGCGGCGCTCTCTCTTTTGTGCCCACCAATGCGCACGCGCAGGCACAAGAGGTGAAAGCAGTGGCAAATGCTGTCACAGGAACGGTGGTAAATTCGGACGGTGAGCCGATAATCGGTGCCATAGTGAAGAATAAAGCCGACAAGACCTATGCGGCAACTGACGTGGACGGTCACTTCAAGGTGGACGTGAAGTCAGAGAAGGTGACCCTGGAAATCTCTTATCTCGGCATGAAGACCGTGACATGGAAAGGTCGTCGCGGTGCTGTGGCAAACATCACTCTCGCTGACGACAACACGCTGCAGGATGTCGTGGTGACAGGTTATCAGCAGTTGGACAGACGTAATCTTACATCCTCTGTGGTGTCGAAGGACATGTCGGAACTGGAGATTGCGGGTGTGAGCGACTTGTCGAAGATGCTCGAGGGAAAGATTCCTGACCTTGTGACGATGAGCAACTCCGGTGAGGTGAACTCCACGACGCGTCTGCGCATCCGTGGTACCTCTACTCTTGTGGGTAACCGCGAACCGCTGTGGGTGCTCGACGGTATTATCCTTACCGATCCTGTAGACCTTTCTTCGGATGTATTGAATGACCCTGACTATGTGAACCGTATCGGTAATGCCATAGCAGGCATCAACCCTCAAGACATCCAGCGTGTGGACGTGCTGAAGGATGCCGCCGCCACGGCGCTCTATGGTACGCGTGCTGCCAACGGTGTCATCGTGGTGACCACGAAGAGCGGACGCGAGGGCAAGCCTATCGTGAGTTACAATGCCCAGTTCACAGGACGCCGTCGCCCTTATTATACCGACAGCAAGATAAACCTCATGGACTCTGCTGAGCGCATCACCTTCTCGCAGTATCTTGCCGAGCAGCATTATCTCTATCCGTCGGGCATGCCCCGTGTAGGTTTTGAGTATGCCCTGCAGCAGTATTATGCAGGAGTATACACCGAGGAGCAGTTTATGAATGAGGTCAACGAGATGTCTTCGCTCAACACCGACTGGTTTGACCTTCTCTGCCACAACTCGCTGTCGCAGGACCACTCCGTCAATGTGAGTGGCGGTTCTGACAAGATACGCTACTACACGTCAGTAGGTTTCACCCAAACCGACGATGTCATCAAGTATACCGACAACAACCGCTACACCGCCATGGTGAAACTTGACATCAACCTCAGCAAGAAGTTTATGGCTGAGTTTAATGTCAATGGCTACTATAGCGACCGTCAGTATGCCGCAGGCAATGTCAACCTCATCAACTACGCTTACAACACAAGCCGCGCCATCCGTGCTTACAACAACGATGGCAGCTTGTATTATTATCAGAAGAGCGGTACTAACGGTTGGTACAACTACAACATCCTCAACGAGGCACAGAACAGTACGACGAACCAGTCCACAAGTTCGGTGACGGCTACTGCAAACCTGCGCTATACGGTGAATGACAACTTGTTCTTCAATGGCGTGTTCTCTGCCAACTCCTCAAACACCAACATGGAGACATGGCGCGGAGAGAATACATACTATGCCGCAAACTTGCGCTACAGTGAGAATGTAGAGGATGCACCAGCTACCAGTCTGTTGCCTAATGGCGGTGAGTTGCAGACCAATAGAACCAACACCCTCAGCTGGACCGCGCGTCTGCAGGGAAACTACAACAAGTATTTCGGCAAGAACAAAGACCATAACATCAATGTGGCTTTGGGTCTTGAGGCAAGTTCCAACAACTATACGGGTACGAGCAAGACCAACCGTGGCTATTATAAGAACCATGGAAAGACGTTTTCCGCCGATATACCGTCTTCATATACCTATTATTGGTCTTGGGCTGTAAACAATAGCCTTCCCACTATTACCGACTCAAAGACAAATATGCTCTCGGCATATGCCACGGCATCATATAGCTATAAGGATTACTTCACTCTGAATGCCAATGCCCGCTTTGACGGTTCCAACCAGTTTGGTAGCCGAAGCAACGAAAACTTGCTCCCTATCTGGTCTGTGTCAGGACGTGCCAACCTGATGGAGATATTCCATATTGACAATAACTGGCTCAATCAGTTGGCATTCAAGGCTTCCTATGGTGAACAGGGAAACATGCTCAGCGGACAGACCACGCAGTTGGTTATCAGGAAGGGCAACATGGATGCCTATTACGGAGAGATGACCTCCACTCCGGTCTATTTCGCCAACCCTGACTTGAAATGGGAGAAGACACGCTCGGTGAATACCGGTATCGAGGCTTCATTCCTCAATAACCGCCTGCAGTTGGAATTGGAGTACTATCACAAGAAGACTTCAGACGCATTCATGAGCAAGACCATTTCCGATGTCAACGGATTTACATCGTATGTGGTAAACTCTGGTACGGTGACCAACAACGGTTTCAACTTCACCGTGACCGCCACTCCTGTCAAACTGAAAGATTTCTACTGGATACTCTCGGGAAACTTCTCCAAGATATATAATAAGGTGCACACCGCACCTGGAGCGGAGACCTATGAACTGTCAGACTTCCTCAACGGTACAGCCGTGGTGGAGGGTTATCCTGTCGGCACATTCTTCTCTTACAAGTTCCTTTGTCTGAGTCCTCTTGACGGCGGTCCTATCTTTGAGGATTGGGAAGAGCGTCAGAGCGAGATTAGCGAGGGTGAAAACTATGATGTCTACACCAAGGTGCTGGTGCCAAGTGGCAAGCGTGAGGCTGACATCACGGGAAGTTTCAACAACACCTTTACTTATAAGAACTGGCGCTTGTCCACCAACTTCCTCTACAGCATGGGAGCGAAGACGCGTCTGTTCCGCCTCTTTGATGATTTTGCCAGTGGCTATTCATCAGAGTCGAATGTCAACCGCGACATGCTCAACCGCTGGATGAAGCCTGGAGATGAACTAACGACAAACATCCCCTCAATCCTTGGAAACGAGAGCTATGGATATTATAACTATACATCCCACTGGAGTTCGGCTTATCCTTGGACGGGTGCCGTCATCTCAAATATGACTGCGTGGGAGATGTATGACTACAGTACAGCGCGCGTCGTTAGTGCCAACTATCTGAAGTTGTCTACCATAGCGCTGACATATGAGCTCAAGGCCAAGGCTTTGGCAAAACTCCATCTGCAGCGTCTTGCCATCACAGCCAGCGCATACAACCTCTACACATGGTGCTCAAAGGAACTCAAGGGACAGACACCTACACAGGGCGGATTCTCTGAGGTGCAACTCTCCGACACACCAAGTTATACCATTGGCGTAAACATCAACTTCTAAAGTTTTTAGGATATGAAGATTACACATTATATATATATAGGACTCGCAGCGCTGACTCTTCACTCCTGCAACTTCCTCGAAGAATACTCGCAGGACCAGGCTTATGTCAACACATGGGAAGACCTCAACGAACTTCTCATCGGAGGATGCTATGTATCGGTAAACACAACAGCAGAATGGCAAGACAGCTCCAATCCAGGACAGTTTGTCCACCTTCTGGCTGACGAACTTGACGAGCGCAACGTGTCAACTTCGGGTTTCCCTCTCTATGATGCCAAGTACTATACTTTCGGAAACTACACTTGGCAACCACGTTCGGGAATGAAGGAGACCTATGCCGGTGACTATTACACAGAGAATACCACATGGACGGCTTTCTATAAGTGTATAAATGTGGCCAACAATATTCTGAATAGCAGCGAGAAACTGTCGCAGAGTACTCTTAGCGAGATAGCAGGATACAACAAGGTGCGTGGCGAGGCACATTTCGTGCGTGCGTTCCTCTATTTCTGGTTGACAAATACTTATGGTCAGCCTTATAATCCTTCCACTGCATCGACAGATTTCGGAGTGCCTTTGAAGACATCAGAGGAGGTGCTTGACATAAAGTATGGACGCAACAGTGTGAAGGAGTGCTATGACCTTGTGGTTTCCGACTTGCTCGCTGCAGAGGAGGAACTGACAAAGTATGGTCAGGCTCAGCCTTCCATCTATCGTGCTGACTCCACTGCGGTGCAGATGCTTCTGAGCCGTGTCTACCTCTATATGCAAAACTGGGATAAGGCCGCAGAATATGCACGCAAGGTGATAGCAAGCCATCCGGAGCTACAGAATTTGAACAGCAATAAAGCCAGCCTGATGCAGAAGTCCAATCCAGAAAACATCTTCTCCATGGGTGGCAGCGACCTGCCATGTCTTGTCTATGATGTAGTGCATGGATACAAAGTGGCCAAGGACCTTTACCGAAGTTATTCTGACAATGACCTGAGAAAGAAATGTTGGTATTATCAATATGGAAGTTTTTATGGTTTGATCAAACTCCCTGAGTATCCTACTTATACAGGTCAGTATACTACGAAAGACAAAGAATATGATTATTGGTGCTATTATTCTTACAAAGGAAGTAAGGTGCCAATATCAAGTCTGTTCTGGTTGCGCTCGTCAGAGGCTTACTTTAATCTTGCCGAAGCATTGGCTTATCAAGGCAAAGATGAGGAGGCTCTTAAGGTATTCAATACCCAGAGGGCAGCACGCTATCTGCCAGGTTCGCAGGAATTGGCAAAGACTTATACCAATGAAGAACTGGTCAATGAGATAAGAAACGAGCGCCGCAAGGAATTCTCTTTAGAGGGACAACGCTGGTTTGACCTCCGCCGTTATCGTGTGTGCGAGAAATATCCGAGCAAGGTATCCCTGACTCATAACTATACATATTTCACCGACCGAGGTGAAGCTACGATGACCGAGACTCATGTGTTCACCCTTACAGAAGATGACGCATCATGGACATGTCCTATTCCTCAGGAAGTGTTGGATTTCAACACGGGAATGCCAAGTAATGGTAATGTGTCAAGAGATTATGTGGTTATCGAACCAGTACAAGAATAAATAAATATCTTATTTGTTACATACGACATGAAGGATTATAAAATATTACTGATGGCTCTGACCATCGTCCTGACCATGGGTTCTTGCAGCAAAGAGGACACCCCGACACCGCAGTTTCATTCGCCGGCATCATTCTTTATGCCAGCGGATACGGCTACTGATGCCACGTCGCAGATGCGTCGTGAATTTTATAGTAATACGGGATCCTATCTGCTCTTCAATGATACAATCCAAAACAAATATGTGGGAACAGATATCAATGGCGATCCTGTCTATAGCGTAGAAACACTTGCTTTAGGTTATAGTATAGGATCTACGGCTACTTCGACCAATACGTACACATTTACTTATTTAACCGATTATGAGCAGCGCAAGGCGATGACAGATTACCTTAACGAGTATGTAATCTATCATTTCACGGGAAAGGTAAAACCTTTTTCTTATTTCCTGTGCAATACTATCAGTATAAGGTATGTCAACGGTGCGACCTCCACTCCATATGCTTCAGCGGGGCAGAGAGGAGTAGCTGTGGCAACGAGTTATCTCTTGAAGAAGAATCGCACAGACAAGCAAAAGAAGACCTATGCCAATAGTATTCTTAACATTATAATTGCACAGATGGCAAATAATTACTCTGAGTACTTTACAGGCTTTTATTCTTATAGTTCTGCTTACTATGGTGTTTATTGGACATACTATGGAACAGACCGAGAGACAACTCTCGCCAAACTTGGATTTATAGGTATTGGAACTTATACCATCAGTACACCTTCTCAGGAAGACGATTTGGAACAGTATTCTTTGGCAACATTGCAGTATACACCAGAAGAATGGGAGAAGAAATATGCTGATTATCCTGTTGTGATAAAAAAATATAATCTTGTGAGAAGTGTTCTCACAGAGTTAGGATTTGTTTACGACAATTAGAATAGATGTATATGAGAAATAAGACAATATACTTTTTGATGGCCGTAGTAGCCACTTGTATCTTTCTATCATGCAATAATGATGAAGATTCTACGCCTGACAAAGTTCATGCATCGGCAAGTGGCACTTGGACTGACCCACGTGATGGCATAGAGTATGGTTGGGTGCGCTATGGCGACACAGAATGGATGACCAGCAATCTGAAGTTCAATGTCGACAGTAGCCATATATATCAAAACTATAGCGTCCGCAACAGTGATGTGGAGGCGGAAGACAATCTCGAAAAGTATGGTCGCCTTTACAACTACACAAGTGCCCAAAAAGCATGTCCTGAGGGATGGCGCATACCTACTGATGAGGATTGGCAGAAACTGGAGCAATATCTTGGTATGTCGTCATCGGAATCCAATTCTCTTGAATGGCGTGGAAACATTGCCCGCAATATGTTGACACTCAAGGGCGACACCTGCGACCTTGGACTTCAGTTAGGCGGATATTACACTGACCATACTGTCATGGGAATGAGCGGTTCTAGATTTATGGGCATTTATGCCTTCTATTGGACAAGCACGCGCGATAACGACAAAGACGGTAAATACTATTTCTATCGTAAGTTGACCTATGCTCAAAACTCCATCTATCGTCAGAGTATGGAACCTGAGAAACAGTACCTGAGCGTGCGATGCGTTCGTGATGCACAATAAGATATGGAGAACACATTAGTTATATTATAAGAACTATTAATTTATTAAAAACAAACAGTTATGAAGAAATTGTTTACATTTCTCGCTTGCGCAGTTTGTGCTCTAAGTGCAAATGCTGCAGGAAATTATTATGCCAACTACGTGCAGTTGAATGTGCTGCCTGAGGGAGCTGGTAAAGTGTATGTAGGTGAAGCGGCTGCTGACGAAAACACGAAATGGGAAGATAATGGTGCAGAACTTCAGTTTGTAACACAGTTAGGATCTTATTACCTCTGCGCTACACCTCTCGACGGTTATCAGTTTGCGGGTTTTAGCCAGACCACTCTCGATGAAGATGAAGAGCCTATTGTGAATTATGATATTATCAGTGAAGTGACCCCAACATCCTTTATGGGCAATAAGTCTGATCTCAGTGCATCTACGGAGTCTGAAGCAAACTCTCTTATGCCATTGGTTCCAAATTTCGTTTACTATGCTATCTTCACTCACGTAAAGCCTGGTTATCTTGATCAGATGAGCTCCCTTGGTAAGGCAAGCATAGATAAGGTTTGTAATGAGATAGGTGACGAGGTGACTCTCACTGCAACTCCTGACACGGAGTTTGACCCAACAGCCAAGTTTGACTACTGGGTAAAGGAGAGCACAGGAGAGAAGATATATGAGAATCCTCTTAAAGTCACTGTGGATGGAAATGAAACCTATAAGGTACACTTCACTGCAGACAAGGCTCAAGTGATACATTTCGCTGAGGAAGGTGAATACAAACTCTGGTTTACCGAGTCTTCTCTTAATGGACACTGCTTCCCAGACAATGTGTGGAACAGCACAATTAAACTTGTAGACAAGAACTATGTCAATGAGCAGGATGAAACACAAAATAACACCACAGGCAAGACCTATACAACAGTAGAGCAGCAGTCTCACTATATGTGGACCAGCAATACTGCCTGTCTGCTTTGGGGTCAGGGTGATGCTACTATCATCTTGAGCGGTGATACTACTGAAGAGCAAAAGAGTGAAGATAAGGATGTGGCTTATGCACAGGAGGATATTGAGGTGTCAGAACTTCCAGTTGCTTACAAGTACTACTCTATCGACATTCCTAACCAGGTGTTCCGTCTTCTTGATGATGATGCTACTATCACCAAGGGTTCTTTCTACATCCAGTTTGATGCTACAGCGTTCTCTGATGAGGAATATCCTGAGATGCTCTACTGGAGCGCAGAGGCTGCAGTTGCTGACGGTATCGATGCAGTGAAGGTGAATGAGGCTGTGAAGAACGGCAAGGTTTACAATCTCGGTGGCCAGCAGGTGAAGTCTGCAGGTAAGGGTATCTATATCATGGACGGCAAGAAGTTCATCAACAAGTAATAACTCTATCATCATAATGTCATCCGGAGAACGATGCTCCGGATGACATTCTTTACTTTTACATTATTATATAATGAAGAAATCGCTCTTGACAATTATCCTCATGATATTCTGTGCTCAGATATGGGCGCAGGGAAACAATGCCGTTGTCAATGCCGATTCAATCAACAAGGCTGCCGAAGACCCCAACTTCATTACTGTCAGCCTTCTGAGGGCTACACCTGGAGAGGAGATCTATTCCCTGATAGGTCATGCTTTCCTGCGTCTGCAAAGCCCGTCAAACAATCTCGATATCGCTTATTCTTTCTCTATGGATATCCAGCCGAGCGACATCATACGCTTTGTGCAGGGAAAGGCCATGTCGGGCTATATCTACCAACCCACCCAGACGGTAATCGACGACTACAAGAAGGATGGACGTGGAGTAAGCGAGGTGAAACTCAATCTTACACCAAAAGAGAAACAAGAACTGTGGCGGTATCTCGACACCCAACTGCAGAAGGGTCCTTGCTATCACTATGACTATCTCCACACACAATGCGCCTCGATGACAATCAATGCCATTGAGAATATACTTGACGGTGAGACTATTGTCTATGGCAAACTGCCTGAAGAGGTGGAGAAACCATATGGCAGTTACCGCATCATCCTGCACGACTTGTGCAAGAACTGTCCGTGGGAATATCTATTCTGGAATCTCACTCTCGGCAGTCACGGCGACCATAGCGATGACTTTGAAGGACGCATATCGCCAGTGATGCTCTTCGATGCTTGGCAGGAGGCATCTATAAAAGACAAGGACGGAAAGTTGCGCCCCATGACGGTGGGACAACCGAAGACATTGGCCGTAGTTACGCGCGATTACACTCCGTTTCCCATAACTCCCTTGATGGCATTCGGTGCGCTTTTGCTCGTTGCCGCCATATCGGTATTTACCGACTTTAAGAAGAAAACTCCATGGCTCGGTCGCACGATGGACATCATCCTGCTCGCCGGCCATACCATCATATCAATATGGATTACCTATCTCGTCTTGTTCTCTGACCTCGTGGCCACAGACTGGAACTGGATGATAATCCCTTTCAATCCGCTGCCAATCGTGCTTTGGATTATAGGAAGAAAGAAACAATGGATAAAGTGGTGCTACGCTGCATGCATGGCGGTGCCGCTGGCATATATCGTACTCACTCCCGTAATACCTCAGATGAAATGTAGTCCGAGCCTTTGCCTGCTCATGGCAGCATTTGCTCTCAGGGCGTTTTCAAACTATAGGAAGAAATGAAAAGGATATTCTATATACTGACACTTTGTGCCCTATCAGCATCAGCATACGCTCAGCAGAAGGGATTCACAGTAAAAGGACACCTCCACGTGCCTGACGGCACATCCGTGGGCATCGTGGCTAAGACTCCACACTCTTCGAGCGAGGAGGTGGCGCAAGGTTTCGTGAAAAACGGCACCTTCGAACTGAAAGGTAGTATTGGTCAACCTCAGCCGGCTACATTCATGACCAATAATCTTGACCTCGTGGAGAAGAACCATTGGTCTACTGACTCTATCCGCTGGACATACACGGAGATATTTCTCTCGGATGACGGGATAACCGTCACTCCCGACCTGAAGATACAGGGCGGTGAGATACAGGATGACTTCAATGAATATATTGCTTCAGGCGAGGACAAGCCTGCTGACCCGTGGACATTTATGACTGCTCATCCTAAGTCTGTAGTCAGCGTGTGGCTTGCCAACAAACTCATGGAACGTGCCTATAATCTGCAACCGTCGCAGGTGGAGACATTGGAAAAGACCATCCAGGAGAATCCTCTCGACACTGCTCGCTACACAGAGTTTCAGCAGAGACTACGTGATGCAAAAGTGACAACAGTCGGTTCGCCATTGCTCGACCTCCCCGTCTATGATGTCAACAGCAAAGAGGTGATGCTCTCGTCAGTATTGCCCAAGACAAAATATGTGCTCATCGACTTCTGGGCTTCATGGTGTGGCATCTGCATCCATGCCATGCCCGAGATAAAGGTCATTGCCGACAAATATAAGGACAGTCTCGGTGTCATCGGAGTATCCATAGATGAGAAAGAGCCTGCATGGAGAAACGCCATGAAGCGCAATCCCGAACCTTGGGCGCAATACATGACAACCAAGGAGGGCTACAAGATAATATTCGACAAATATCAGTTGGGAGCGGGAGTGCCCTATTATCTCTTGCTTGACGATAAGGGAGATGTCATCTGCTCGCCTGGCAATCCGGAGGAATTGCAGGAAACATTAGAGAAACTCATACATTAATTATTATATGAAAAAGATATTTACTCTGGCTTCAGCAATGCTGATGCTTGCCATGTCTGCCTGTGCAGATAAAACGGGATATGTCGTGACAGGTAGTGCAGAAGGTACTGCCGACGGCGACACTGTCTACATCTGCGACATGCAGGGATTCTTCGCCATAGTGCCCGTAGACACGGCAGTGGTCAAGGACGGCAAGTTTGAGTTTTGTGGCGAACAGGAGGGCGCGGCCCTGCGCTTCCTCGTGCCTACACATAAGGGTACTGCCGAGGGACTGGGCATGGCAGACTTCGTGCTCGAGAATGCCAATATCAATATCCAGACATTCCTGCAGAAGTCTGGTAAGGAACCTGTCATAGAGTCTGACGGCAAGAATGCTGCCATATATAAGGACTATGAGGATCTCGACAAGAAATGGAATGACAAGATAAACCCTTACTGGGATATCGTGCGCGAGAAGAAGGGCACGGAAGCAGAGGTTGCCAAGGCGCAGACAGAGATGGACAAACTCAGCGCGCAGCGTGAGGCTGAGGAATATCAGTTTATCAAAGACCATGTTCCCTCAGGCATCAGCGATATGCTCATGGCTTATAGTTGGAGCAAATATACCGACGAGCAGAAGTCAGAACTCATGGCTCTCTTTGCTGAGAAGGGTCCCGACATGCCAAACTACAAGAAGTTTGTGGCTCAGAAGAAGGCTGAGGAAGCAACTGGTCTCGGTGCACAGTATACAGACATCGTGATGCAGGATCCTGACGGCAAGACCATAAAGGTGAGCGACTATGTCAGCAAGAACAAGTACACTCTCATCGACTTCTGGGCTTCATGGTGCGGACCTTGTCTGCGCGAGATGCCTAATGTGGTGAAGGCTTACACTAATTTTCATGACAAGGGTCTGGAGATCGTCGGCGTGTCTCTCGACAATAAGAAGGACGCATGGGTAAACGCTATCAAGAAGCAGAACATGCCTTGGCCTCAGATGTCTGACTTGAAAGGTTGGGAGAGCGCAGGTGCTGCTGCCTACAATGTGAAAGCCATTCCGTCGAATGTCCTCGTAAGCCAGGATGGCAAGATCATTGCCAAGGACCTGCGCGAGGAGGCTCTGCAGGAAAAACTCGCAGAAATATTAAAAGATTAAAATATTGAAATATTGAAAAATGGAAATATGCCGAGATTGAGGTAACTAATAGGAGGTACGGCGCCCTCGCCGTACCCATCTCAAGTGAGCAATGGTAACCATAGGAGGTACAGCGCCCCCGCTGTACCCATCTCAGGTGAGTAATGGTAATGGTAGTAGGTACAGCGCCCCGCTGAACCACTCTCTAACAAGTAATATCAATTGAGATTTTCCTGCCCCATGGTACGGCGAGGGCGCCGTACCTCCTAAGGATGCAACGATGACCCTTGGTTCTGCTTATGGCTTACATACTGGGCCTATGGCTTAATAGTTACATATTAAAAGATTAAAATATTAAAACTATGGAAATATTGAAAAAGACTCTTTCTGCTTTTGCCCTCACGGCAATGTTTGCAACAGGTGCCCAGGCACAGTTGCTCACTCTCAAGGTGGAAGAACCGTCAATGCGTGAGAATTCGATTATCGCCATCGGCATGGATTACGACCATCTGTCGTTTAATAACAAGGGCGTGGCTGTATTCCAAGGCGATACCATCACGAAAAAGAATATTGCCTACGTAGCACTTGGTGGCAACGGCATATATGCCACCATCGAACCAGGAAAGAAACTCCAGGTGACTGTCACTGGCAAGGGCAAACTCGCAAAGATAAAGTTTAAGGGCGATAATGCCTCTGAGTCGGAACTCCGCACAGCCTTGCAGTCATTCTATCCCACAAAGGATGTCTATTATGAGGAGAAGTATCCTCAGGACACGCTGTCATTCCCCGAGGCATGGAAACTCCTCGACGAGAAATACGCCACACTGTGCAAACTCGTCAGCAAGGAGAAGGATGCCAGCAACAAGGCAGAACTCCAGCAGGACGTAGAACTGAGATATCTTTCTGACAGAATACAGATGCAGAAGGGCTTCTGCTACAAGTATGGCATAGACTCCAAGAAGGACAAGTTTCTCGCCGAACTGATGTCGCAGGTGAAGCCCAATGATCCCATGTATCAGTCTGAAGGCATACTGACTGAATATATCTACTACAAGATGCCGATAGAGATCAACGCCAAGACTGACGTCACGGACTATGCCTGCGAATATGTCAATACCGTGTGCAAGGAGATACAAAATCCTGAGATAAAGGAGAATGTGCTCGAGATGCACGTAGGTCAGTGCGTACAGGCAGAGAACCTTGACATAGACAAGTTTTGGGCTTTGGTCAACGAAAAGTGTAGCAAGGACATAGTCAAGGAGTATCAGTATATCGTGGATGCAAAGAAGAATACTGCTTCGGGCAAGCAGTGTCCTGATGTGACTTTCTCCGACATCAACGGTGTGAGCCATAAGTTGAGCGAGTTCTTCGGCAAGGTGATCTACATCGACCTGTGGGCAACATGGTGCGGACCTTGCTGCGCAGAGATTCCTTATATGGAAAAAATGGTGGAGCACTATAAAGATGATGACCGCATACAGTTTATCAGCATCTCTCTCGACCGCGTCCGCGAGGCATGGGAGAAGAAGATGGAGGAGGACAAACCAGTATGGCCACAGTTTAATGCTTCACGTGAGGAAGATAAGTTGATTTCCACTCAGTGGGGAGTGGCTTCCATACCACGCTTCCTTATCATCAATGCCGACGGTACGATATGCAATAACAACGCTTTTCGTCCGAGCGATGATGACTTCATAAAGAAGATTGACGCCATACTCGACAGCAACTATAAGAAATAGAATTACAACGACATATGCAGAGATTTTCAAATAAATCAGGGGTTATGATGCTGGTGACAGCATTGACACTCTCTACGGTCTACATGCCACAAGCATCTGCCAAGAAGCGCGTGGAGAAACTTTCCGTCGACAGTGTGGCTGTCAATGGCTATCAGAGAATAAAGAACAACAGACTCACCTCGTCTGTCGAGAGCAAGGATATGTCTAAACTCAAGGTCGATGGTGTGAACAATGTCACAAAACTCCTTGAAGGCAAGTTCAGCGACCTTGTGACAATGGACAACTCAGGCGAGATAAACTCTACGACAAGGATACGTCTGCGTGGCACTTCCACCCTCATCGGCAACCGCGAACCGCTGTGGGTGCTCGATGGTGTCATCATCAACGACCCTGTCAATGTGTCGCCCGATGACCTCAACAATCCTGACTATGTCAACCGCATCGGCAATGCCATTGCCGGTGTCAATCCCAATGACATCGAGCGCATCGACGTGCTGAAGGATGCCTCTGCCACTGCCATCTATGGTACAAGGGGAGCCAACGGCGTCATCGTCATCACTACAAAAAGAGGAAAGGCGGGAAAGACTCGCGTGGGTTATTCGGGTACGGTGACCTTGCGCAAGCGTCCGTCTTATTCTGACCACAAATACTTCTCGTCGACCACTGCCGACCGTGTGACCATTCCCGGCGAAGCAACAGGCGATGCCACACAGACTGACACCAATACAGACTGGTTTAGCCTGCTCACGCACAACTCTCTTTCCCATAGCCACTCGGTAAACCTCAGCGGCGGTTCGGAGAAGGTGCGCTTCTACACGGCAGTGGGCTATACCTCTGAGGATGACGTCATCAAAAACAACAACAGCCGTCGCTATAATGCCATGGCAAAGGTTAACTTCGACCTCAGCAGCAAACTGAAACTCGATGTCAACATGAGTGGCAATGTGTCTACACGTGAGTATCTGCCTACTGACGTCAACATCGTCGACTATGCCATGACAGCGAGTCGCTCCATACCTGCCTACACCAAAGACGGTTCATATTATATGTATCAGAAATATTATAATATGAATGGTGCTTATGACGGCTATTATGAATACAACTTCCTCAGGGAGATGTCTTACAGCAGCATAAACCAGAAGACCAACGAGGTGCTGGCAAACATATGTCTGAAATATCAACCCATAAGCGACCTGACCATTCAGGGATCGTTCTCTACCAATATCGCCAACGCCAACATCGACACTTGGCACGGCGAAAGGTCTTGGTATATCTCCTCCATGCGCGGATGCAACTATGATGAGGAGATACCTACATACTCCTACATCCCCTTCGGTGGCGAGATTAAGCAGGAGTCCTATAAGACTCTGAATTGGACCGCACGTCTGCAGGCTGACTATGATACTTATCTCGACAGCAATAAGGAGCACAACCTCAACGCTACTCTCGGCATAGAGTCAAGCACCACCAACTATACCGGCGAGACCTATACTGAGCGCTGTTACTATAAGGACCGTGGCAAGACCTTCGCTTCCAACATCTCTTCCAACTATTACAACTACTGGACATGGATGAGAAGCAATGTGCCGTTCCTTACTGACAACAAGACAAACATCGCTTCCGTATATGCCAGCGTGGCTTACACCTTCAAGAATTACTTCACCATCGGTGCCAACGCACGCAATGACGCTTCCAATAGATATGGCAAAAGCATCAACAACAGCATGGCGCCTGTATGGGCCGTGTCGGGAAGGGCAAATGTTCTCAGCATACTCAATGTAAAGCCCAGTTGGATGAATGCTCTTGCCGTGAAGGCTTCCTATGGCGACCAGGGCAACATGATGAAGAACCTCTCCAACTATCTGCTCCTCAACAAGGGACTGACCAACTCCATCTACAGCGAGGAAACATCCACAGTGAAGAGTTACGCAGTCAAAGATCTCGACTGGGAGAAGACGCATAATCTCAATGTAGGCATAGAGGCTTCATTCCTCAATAACCGCCTGCAGGTTTCTGCGGAATACTATAACCGCAAGACTGTCAACGCTTATATGTATCGTAAGGTGCAGGATGTCAACGGCTACACTTCTGCTCTGATGAATGTCGGTACGATAGAAAACAACGGCTTCAATATCGCCGTGAGCGCTGTGCCTGTGAAGACTAAGGACTTCTCTTGGAATATCTCTGCCAACCTGTCGAAGGTCAGCAACAAGGTGAAGGCGCGCCCAGATGCCAGCAAGTATGACATCAACGACTATCTCAACGGCACCGCCATCGTGGACGGTGAGGCGATAGGCACATTCTACAGTTACAAGTATACAGGCACCAATTCTTCCAACGGCGCTCCAGTCATCGACTTCGACGACACTAAGGACGAGAATGCAAGCATCGACTACACCAAAGTTCTCGAGAAGAGCGGCAAGCGCGAACCGGATGTAATGGGTAGCGTCAACAACTCGTTTGCATATCAAAACTGGCAACTCGGTGTGTCGTTCCTCTATAGTTTCGGAGCCAAGACACGTCTGCTCCGCCAGTATGACGCCTATACCAACGAGGGCACAACCACCACTACTGACTTCACACCGTGGCATCAGTATGACTACAGCAATGCCCGCTTGGCAAACGCTTCCTATGTGCGACTCTCCGACATCAGTCTGACTTATGACTTCGAACGTAAGATTCTCCACAAGATAGGATTGGAGCGTCTGGCACTCAGCCTCACTGCATGCAACCTCTACACATGGTGCAGCAAGGACCTCAAGGGACAGACTCCTACGCAGAGCGGATTTGCTGACATCCAACTCTCCTATACTCCAAGTTTCACATTCGGACTGAACCTCAGTTTCTAACACATCATGAAGGATTAGACAATTATGAAGACAAGCAGATATATCATATTGTTGGCAACTATGCTCGCAACGGCAAGTTGCAGCAGTTTCCTCGAAGAGAAGTCTGGCGACGAGAGTTATGTTCACTCCTATAAGGACTTGAGCGAACTGCTCCTCGGCGACTGCTACGCCCCTGCCAACCAGGTGGGTGAATACAATAGTCATTCCAATGCGGGCATGTTCCTACACCTGCTGGCAGATGAACTACAGGAGTGCAATGTGGCATCATCGTCAGCACTGTGCAAGAGTGCCGCCCATTCATACACCTTCGGCGCCTACACTTGGCAGCCGCGCATGGGTGTGCTCGATGACGGCGTCACCTATACAAGCGAGAACCTCGAGTGGACGGATTTCTACAAGAGGATAAACGTGGCAAACAATATCATCACGGAGTCGTATGATGTGCCGCAGACATCAGCGACAGAGATAAGCGGTGCCCGTCAGGTGCGTGCCGAGGCTCTCTTCTGCCGTGCCTACTATTACTTCTGGCTCACCAATGTCTATGGCAAACCTTATGACCCGTCGACAGCCTCTACCGACCTTGCAGTGCCACTCAAGACAAGCAGCACCGTGGAGGACAAGTCTTTCTCACGCAACACCGTGCAGGAATGCTATGACCAGATTGTGAGCGACCTGCTCGAGGCAGAGCAAAACATGGCTCAGGTCACCACCGCGAACAGTTCCATCTTTCATGCCGACATCAATGCCGTGCGCCTGCTCCTCTCACGCGTGTATCTCTACATGCAGAACTGGGCGAAATGTTCGGAGTATGCCCAGAAGGTGATAGAGTCGCATCCTGACCTTGAAAACCTCCGCATGACTGACAACAAGTTCTCCTCTACCGACAATCCCGAAAACATCTTCACCATGGGTGGCGATGACCTCATCTGCATGCTCGGCCGCTACTATCAGGGACTGAGCGTCTATGCCGGACTCTATCGTGCATATTCCGACAATGACTACCGCAAGGCACAATGGTATTGGCACTATGGTGACTTTACTGGACTCATACGCCGCTCCGCAGGTTCTTCCAGCACGGAGGTGGCAACCGACAATAGCGAATGGTATAACACTTATTACACTTCCACAGCCACCACACGTAGCAGTTACATATCGTCAGTATTCTGGCTCCGCTCTGCTGAAGCTTACGTCAACCTTGCCGAGGCTCAGGCTTATCTCGGCAACACTCAGGCTGCACAGCAGGCTCTCACCTCTTTGACCTCCATGCGCTATGTGCCGGGCACGGCTGAGGCTTCGGTCAATGAGACTGGCAGCGAACTTATATCCCGCATACGCAAGGAGCGCCGCCTGGAGTTTGCCCTCGAAGGTCAGCGCTGGTTTGACCTCCGCCGCTACCGCGTGTGTCAGGGGCAACCCGAGAAGGTGTCGCTCCGCCACGTCTACAGCATCTATGACACCACCGATCCCACAAGGGTGCTCAGAACTCGCGACTACACCCTCACCGAGGACGATGCGTCATGGACATGCCCAATCCCCAATGAAGTCATGACCTCCTATCCAGGCATGACAGGCAA
>CAVKNF010000040.1:0-13837 GCA_963657415.1 bacterium
ACCCGACAGCCGACTCACTGCATATCGGTCACCTTTGTGGCATCATGATGCTGCGACATCTGCAGCGTTGCGGTCACAAGCCTTACCTGCTCGTAGGAGGTGCCACAGGTATGATCGGCGACCCTTCAGGCAAGAGCCAGGAGCGCAACCTGCTCGATTCGGAAACACTCTACCATAACCAGGAGGCTATCAAGAAGCAAGTGTCAAAGTTCCTTGACTTCGACAGCACCGAACCCAACAAGGCTGAACTCGTCAACAACTATGACTGGATGAAGGACTTCACCTTCCTCGACTTCGCACGTACCGTTGGCAAGCATATCACAGTGAACTACATGATGGCGAAGGACAGCGTGCAGAAGCGTCTCAATGGCGAGGCTCGCGACGGACTGTCATTCACCGAGTTCACCTATCAGTTGCTGCAGGGTTATGACTTCCTGTATCAGTATGAGAAATATGGCGTGCGCCTGCAACTTGGTGGCAACGACCAGTGGGGCAACATGACTACGGGTACTGAACTCATCCGCCGCACTCTTGGTAGCGAAGCAGAAGCATTCTGCCTCACATGTCCTCTGATAACAAAGGCTGACGGCAAGAAGTTTGGCAAGACCGAGAGCGGCAACATCTGGCTCGACCGCAACCGCACCACTCCTTACGCTTTCTATCAGTTCTGGCTCAATGTGTCTGACGAGGACGCAGAGCGCTACATCAAGATCTTCACCGACCTCGACCAGGAGACTATTGCAGCACTCGTGGAGGAGCACAAGCAGGACCCAGGTCGCCGCGTACTGCAGAAGAAGTTGGCAGAGGAAGTGACCGTGATGGTACACTCTCAGGAAGACCTCGACGCAGCCATCGAAGCCAGCAACATCCTGTTTGGCAAGTCTACCAAGGAAGCTCTGCTGAAACTTGACGAGCAGACTCTCCTCGATGTCTTTGCAGGTGTGCCTCACTTCGACATCAGCCTGGAGGCTCTCAAGGGCGGAGTGAAGGCTGTAGACCTCTTCACCGAGGGCGCTCCTATATTCGCTTCAAAGGGCGAGATGCGCAAGCTCACACAGGGCGGTGGCGTAAGCCTCAACAAGGAGAAACTGGCACAATTTGACGTGGTGATAACAGATGCTGACCTTCTGGACGGCAAATATCTCCTCGTGCAGCAGGGCAAGAAGAAGTATTTCCTGCTTACCGCAAAATAAATTTGCTAAGTTCGGGAAAAAAGATTAACTTTGCAAACACATTGGCGCATGATGCACGTCGGCGCTGATTGGATTGGACTATGGTGTAATGGTAGCACAACAGGTTTTGGTTCTGTTTGATTCGGTTCGAGTCCGGATAGTCCAACACGAAAAAAGCCGCCCTCATGGACGGCTTTTTTCTTTTATGGAACTCACCTTACGGGTTATACAAAGTTGGGGATATATTTGTATATTAGCGCGCAGATTAGTAATTTTGACAAAAATATATTACCGACCTATATGAAGAAAGCAATGTTGGCCGCTCTCCTCTTTGCGGCAATGAGTGCGCCCGTGATGGCACAGACAGAGAAGGAATGTCTCGATTTCCTTTATAAGAACATGACCATGCCCGACAGCGTGGACTATCCCAAATCTTATTGGCAGAAGCAAGTGCGCGTGGCTCTGCAGGCGCGCGAGAAGATGCCGTGGGGCAAGAGCGTGCCCATGTGGGAGTTTGAGAACTTTGTCTTGCCGGTGCGTGTCAACAACGAGGAACTCGACAATGCCCGCGAGGTAATATATAAGGAACTGGCTCCGCGCCTCAAAGGTCTCAACATGGAGCAGGCTACTCTTGAGGTGAACCACTGGTGTCATGAGAAAGCAAGTTACCGTCCGAGTGACGGACGCACCTCATCGCCTCTCGCCACAATGCGCAATAGCATAGGTCGCTGTGGCGAAGAGAGCACCTTCACCGTGTCAGCTCTGCGTGCCGTGGGCATTCCAGCACGTCAGGTGTATTGTCCGCGCTGGGCTCACACCGACGACAACCATGCTTGGGTGGAGGCTTGGGTAGACGGCAAGTGGCGCTTCCTTGGCGCTTGCGAACCCGAGGCAACATTAGACGAGGGCTGGTTTAAGTGGGCGGCAAGCCGTGCGATGCTCATCCGTGGCTATGACTATATGGGCAATGAGGTTGCCACCACCGACAACTATGCCCCTACGAAGACTCTCAGAGTGCGCGTTATCGATGAGAACGGAAATCCCGTAAAAGACGCTACGGTGGACTTCCGTGTATACAACTATTCGGAGTTTTATCCTCTGCGCACTGACAAGACTGATGCCGACGGATACGTGACTTTTACCACTGGTCTCGGCGACCTGCTCGTATGGGTGACCGCTGGCGACAAATATGGAGTAAAGAAGGCTGACGCTTTCTCCACAGAGATGACGATTACTCCATGCCATAAGGCAGGGGCTTCATGGACTGAGGAGTATGACCTGCATGTGCCTACATCACAACTGGAAGAACCTGACCGCAGTGCTGTGGACACCATAAGTGACAACAGCCGACGCCTGGCTGCCGAGGACAAGATACGTACGGAATATCAGAAGAAGACCTTCTATCATGGCGACAACGAGATACTCAAGAAGGCACGCAGCAACTGGAAGGTGATGGACAAATTCCTCAAGGAGAACAATCCCAAGACTCAACTGGTGCTGCAGGGACTGAGCGAGAAGGACTTGCGCGATGTCACCATCGACGTGCTCCACGATGCTTGCCTCATGAATGAGGATGCACTTAAGAGTGGCGGCATGCGTGTCTCTACGGAGCATCTGCGTCCATATGTGGCTTTCTTGCAGAAACATCTTCCCAAGATGACGGCAAAGGAATGGATAGCATGGGTGGAGAAGAACATCAAGGTGGACAATGCCAACAACCCTAAGGACTTGTTTATCTCCGTCTTGGGTGTATACAACAACCGCAAGTGCAACGACCGCAGTCGAGAACTCTTCACCGTGGCTGGCGCACGCGCCCTTGGCATGAAGGCACAGTTTGACCCTCTGGGTAAGGCTATGGTGGCTGACGGAGATTCATGGTTGAGACTCTGCGGCGACAATGTCGACGAACCTCAAGTGGCTCAGGCTACACTGAAACTCGATGTCCCTGCCGACGTGATGTATTATCACGGCTACACCATCTCAAAGATGATTGACGGACGTCCAACATCTCTCGATTATGCTGATGATGACCCGACAGTGACGGAGAAGTTTCGCACAGGTCTCAAACTCCCTGCAGGCGACTATCTGCTCACCACAGGCACACGTCTGAAGGGTGGCGATGTGCTCACCCACAGTGTGATGTTCACGCTGAAGTCGGGCGAGACGACCGAGTTGCCCGTATATTTCCGCACCAGTTCACGCAGCGTGAAGAGTGACCTCAAACTCGATGACAGCGAGAAGAATGCCAGTGCCACATCCATACAGTGTGCACAATAAACATATATAATAAGGTATGACACTGGAAGTATGCTGTGGCAACATAGACAGCGTGAAGGCGGCAGTAGAGGGAGGTGCAGACCGCATCGAACTCTGTAGCCGTCTCGACCTTGACGGTCTCACGCCCACACGCGAGATGCTACGCGAAGCCGTAAACCTCTGCCGTCCGGCGGGAGTCATTGTGCATGTGCTCATCCGCTCGCGCGAAGGTGACTTTGTCTATAGCGAAGAAGAGGTGGCGCAGATGGCTGACGAGATAGACATGGCTATGGAAGAAGGTGCTGACGGCATCGTCATAGGAGCCCTCACGGCAGAAGGAGACATAGATGCAGATGCCTACAAACGATGGATTGACAGGGTGCGACGTGATGGTGACAATCTGCGCTGCAATGTCACCTTTCATCGCGCCTTTGATGTGTGCCGTAATCCCATGGAGTCTATCGGCGTGATAGCCCGACTCGGATGCAACCGCATCCTTACCTCAGGGCAAAAGCCTTCAGCGGAGGAAGGAATACCTATGCTCAAGGAATTGGTCTTTAGAGCGAATCAACTCTCGCATGAGACGGGGCACGCTCTGAACATCCTCTGCGGAGCAGGAGTAACCGTAGATAATGCGTCGCACATTTTAGAAGCAACGGGAGCTACAGAGATTCATGGCTCCCTCCGCACGGGTCTTGTCTCTGATGTAAACAAGATCAAGGAGGTATGCCAGTCTATAAATAACTTATAGTTACGCACCCTATAAGGGCAAATACATAAATCATCTATACGATGTAATGTAGCTGCCCTTACAGGACTAAGTTTCTTCTTTATCTCTTGATGACAATCACGTGGTCGGGTGTGTTAATTCTTTTGGGCAATGACACGCTCGCCACTTTGTTTTTATATGTATAGGCTATCTTCTCGCCACTTATGAAATCAGTGACTGCCTTTGGTTTCTTATCCAAAGGGATGTCTATCGTAGAGGAGAGTGTCACCGTGTCGGCAGGACAAACATGCACATACACTTTACCGTCCTTCTCCGTCGTAGCGCCCCATTCGCATGGTTTCACTGGCCCTGCCAACGTGCCATAGAGAGTCTCGCCATAGACATCCATCCACTTGCCAAGTTCGCGCAGACGGTCAAGAGCCGTGGCAGGTAGTTCACCGTTGGGTTGAGGTCCGATGTTGAGTAGAAGGTTCGCACCCTTGCCCGATGTGTTGACGAGAAGTCGTATTATCTCGTTGGTGAATTTGTAGTCCTGGTCCACCACTTTATATCCCCACATGCCGTTCATCGTCTCGCAAGTCTCCAATGGCAGACGACTTATCTGTGCCGCCTTGTCCACAAACCCCGCCTTGTTCTCTCCTGGCAGGTCACGCTCAAAGAGTTGTATGTCCTCTCCATCGTTGGGCGCCATGTGGTGGTTGTTACCGATGAGGCAAGCAGGCTGGAGGCGGTGTATGAGAGCATACTGCTCTTCGAGTTGCCAGTCAAAGGGTGTTTTGTCCTCGTCATGGTCCCACCATCCGTCAAACCATATGGCGCCAATCTTGCCGTAGTTGGTAAGGAGTTCGGTCAACTGCGCATTCATGAATTTATAGTAATGAGACCAGTCGCCCGACAGACTGTCCTTGCCACAATGCCGTCCCGTGCGTCCCATGGGATAGTCGTCGCGCATCCAGTCTATATGACTGTAGTAGAGATGCAGTCGCAATCCCTCCTCATGGCAAGCGTCAGCCAGTTCCTTCACAATGTCGCGTTTGAAAGGCGTAGCTTTCATGATATTGTAGTCGCTCTGTTTGGTGTCCCACATCGAGAAACCGTCGTGGTGGCGTGTGGTAAAACAGATGTACTTTGCTCCCGAGGCTTTGATGGCGCTCACCCAGTCGTGGGCATTGAAGCGGTGAGGATAGAAGGCGTCAGCCGCCTTGGCATACTCCATGCGGTCGGGCACGGCATTCTGCAGATACCATTCCCCTTGTGCGAAGATGCTATAGATGCCCCAATGCAGGAAGATGCCCAACTTGGCATTGCGGAAGTCCTCGCGCTCGGCAAGGTTATCATCCGTTGGCACATAGTGCTGTGCCATGGCACCGAGCGCTATAACGGCGAGTGCGACAGTGGTTAGTAGTCTTTTCATATATCACTTTACATTGCATGCCAAGGCATAGAGTCTTATCTGCTTTATCATGGCAAGCAGACCGTTGGAGCGTGTCGGAGAGAGATGCTCACGCAGTCCTATCTTGTCGATGAAATAGAGGTCTGCATCGAGTATTTCCTGAGGAGTATGTCCGCTAAGCACTCTTACGAGCAAAGCCACGATACCTTTTACTATCAAGGCGTCGCTGTCTGCCTGCAAGCGAATAATACCGTCTTCATAGTCACACTGCACCCACACGCGACTCTGACAACCGTCAATGAGGTTGCTCTCGGTCTTGTATTTCGCATCAAGTTCCTTGAGATCACCACCGAGGTCTATGAGCAACTGGTATTTGTCCATCCAGTCGTCAAAGTCATTAAACTCGTCTATTATCTCGTCCTGTATCTCATTAATCGTCATAATGCTCTGATTTTTCTATTATAAACAGTTTATCGGAAGGTCGCACCTTTTCAGGTACTGGCAGGCTTACGCGCCATCCCTTTTCTGCCATATCTACAGGTTGCAAGTCATAGCGTATCTCGTCAGCATTGAGATATATCACGCCCGTGGTAGGACCAGTGATGAGGAGTTTGTCGCCCTTATGGAGTTCCTTTGCCTCAATCTGGAATTCAGCAACACCGAGTTTGGAGAAATACTTTATTCCCTTACCGCAGTAGACCTTCTTCTCCGTTGCCACCGAACCGTAGTGCTTGTTCCACTCACCGAGTTTCTGTCCCTGGTAATATCCGTCCCAGAAACCACGATTGAAGACCTTTGCCAGTCGTTCGTCCCACTGGTCCTTCTTCTCTTCCGTAAAGGTGCCGTCTAAGACGCTCTGTATAGCCTCACGATAACAACTTACCACGGTGTGCACATACTCAGGTCCGCGGGCACGTCCCTCAATCTTGAATACCCTCACACCGCTCTTCATCATGCGGTCGATGAAGCGTATGGTCTTGAGGTCCTTTGGCGACATGACATACTTATTGTCTATCTCCAGTTGGGTGCCAGTCTCATTGTCGGTCACGGTGTAACTGCGTCTGCACAACTGCATGCACTCGCCACGGTTGGCAGAGCGTCCAGCATTGTCGAGACTCATATAGCACTTGCCCGAGACAGCCATGCAGAGAGCACCGTGGCAGAACATCTCTATGCGTATCTGCTTGCCCTTAGGACCGCAGATGTGCTGTTCCTCTATCTGACGGTATATCTCTGCCACCTGATCCATATTCAGTTCACGGGCGAGCACAACGACATCGGCAAAGCGTGAATAGAATTTCAGCGCCTCGATGTTGGAGATGTTGAGTTGGGTGCTAAGGTGCACCTCTACCCCAACCTCATTGCAATAACTCATCACCGCCACGTCAGAGGCAATGACGGCTGTTATCTCTGCCTCCTTGGCAGCATCGATGATACTGTGCATGGTCTCTATGTCCTCACCATAGATAATGGTGTTGACGGTGAGATAAGTCTTGATGCCGTGTTCCTGACAGGTCTTGGCAATCTCACGCAAGTCATCTATGCTGAACTTGTTGGCAGAATGCGAACGCATGTTCAACTGTCCTATACCGAAGTATACGGAGTCAGCCCCTGCCTGTATGGCTGCCGCCAACGACTCACGCGAGCCGGCAGGTGCCATTATCTCAAAGTCTTTTATATTCATTTCCTGTTTCATCATCAACTTTGCATCTCATGAAGTTTTCTGTAATATCCATCTTTTTCCAACAGTTGCTCGTGCGAACCATGCTCCACGATGCGTCCATCATGAATCACATATATCTCGTCAGCATTCTTTATCGTCGACAGGCGGTGGGCTATAGCCACTGTGGTGCGCGTCTTCATCAGTTTCTCGAGAGCATCCTGCACCAGTCGCTCCGACTCGGTGTCAAGTGCTGAGGTGGCCTCATCGAGAATGAGTATGGGAGGATTCTTCAGTATGGCACGCGCTATCGACACTCGCTGGCGCTGTCCTCCTGAGAGTCGTCCGCCACGGTCACCGATGAAAGTGTCATATCCATGCTCTGTCTGACGTATGAAGTTATCTGCATTAGCAATCTTGGCAGCATGAGTTATCTCCTCGTCAGTGGCAGAATCCACACCGAAGGATATGTTGTTGCGGAATGAATCATTGAAGAGGATTGCCTCCTGGTTGACATTTCCTATGAGTTGGCGCAAGTCGTGTATGCCAAGGTCCTTCACGTTGATGCCGTCAATGAGCACCTCTCCCTCCTGGGCATCATAATAGCGAGGGATGAGGTCTACGAGCGTAGACTTGCCACTGCCGCTCTGTCCCACGAAGGCTATGGTCTTACCCTTGGGAATGATGATGTTGATATCCCTCAGCACCCACTTCTCGGCATAGCGGAAACTCACATGGCGGAACTCTATCTGATGCTGGAACTCTGCTATATGCACAGGGTTCTCCTTCTCCTTGATGGCAGTTTCAGCCAGAAGAATCTTGTCTATACGTTCCATAGATGCAAGACCCTTGGGGATGTTATAACTGGCACGTGAGAACTCCTTCAGAGGATTGATGATGGAATAGAGTATCACCATATAATATATAAAGGTGGGACCCGACAGTGTGTTGCCACTCAACACGAGCACGCCACCAAACCACAACACGATGACGATCATCACCGTACCGAGAAACTCCGACATAGGATGAGCCATCTGCTGACGCACTGCCACACGGGTCACCTGATTGCGATAAGAGGTGTTTGTGCGGTCAAAGCGCTGGTTCATCTTCTCCTCTGCAGCGAAAGCCTTTATGATGCGCAGTCCGCCGAGTGTCTCCTCCACCTGGCTCATAGTGTCGCTCCATGTTGCCTGGGCAGTTACCGACTGCGCCTTGAGTTTGCGACCCACATAACCCATAAACCATCCGAAGAGAGGAACAAAGAGCAGGGTGAAGAGGGTGAGTTCCCACGATATCACTATCAGCGTGACGAAATAGACGATAATGAGCACAGGATTCTTGAAGAGCATATCCAGCGAAGACATAATGCTGCTCTCTATCTCCTGCACATCTCCCGACATGCGGGCAATGATGTCGCCCTTGCGCTCCTCAGAGAAGAAACCGAGCGATAGTGACGTTATCTTTCGATAGAGTTGGTTGCGTATGTCGCGCACCACACCAGTGCGAATTGGTATGATGGTAGCGGAAGACAGGAAATAGGCTCCAGTCTTCATGAATGTGGTAACGATGAGAAACAATCCTATGAAGAGCACTGTCGTGGACGCACCGAACATTTCTATGAGATGCTGTACGAAGTAGTTCATATTGTTGGTAGCGACCTCCTTCAGTCCGGCCTCGCCCCACTCCATATAGCGTGTCGCCGCTACGGCATCATCAGTCTTGAAGAGTATCTGCAAGATGGGGATGATGGCGGCAAACGAGAATATATTCAATGCTGCTGACAGTATGTTGAATATCAGCGACAGCACCAGATATTTCTTGTATGGAGGCACGAAGCGCCTCAACACTTTCATAAATTCTTTCATAGGGTTGTCTTGTCTGCTGCTTTTATGGTTAATCCTTTATGCGCTCACCGAAAAGTGTGGCACTTGTCGAACCGGTAATCTTCACTCTTACCGTGTCGCCGATGTGTTCGTCGGTCTTGTCAAACACCACCATCTTGTTTTGTGAGGTTCGACCGCACATCTGCTGGCGCGAGCGCTTGCTGAAACCTTCCACGAGAACATCAAACTCCTTGCCCTCGTCCTTCTTGTATTGTTCGGCAGAGATCTCAGTTTGGAGTTTTATCATCTCGTTGAGTCGACGTATCTTCTCTTCCTCTGCAACATTGTCGGGCAGATGTTTGGAAGCGTAAGTGCCAGGACGCTCGGAATACTTGAACATGAAGGCAGAGTCATAGCCCACCTTCTTCATCAGGTCGAGCGACATCTGGTGGTCCTCTATTGTCTCGTCATGATAGCCCACGAAGATGTCGGTGGTGATGGAGCACTCGGGTATGATGCGGCGTATGGCTGCCACACGGTCGAGATACCACTCCACGGTGTACTTGCGATTCATTAGTTTCAATATCTTGTCCGAACCGCTCTGCACTGGCAGGTGTATGTGTTTGCAGATGTTGTCGTGAGATGCTATCACCTGCAGAGTCTCGTCGCTCATATCCTTAGGATGCGATGTGGTGAAGCGTACTCTCATGCCTGGCACAGCCTCTGCCACCATGGCGAGCAACTGTGGGAAGGTGACATCCTCGCCGCCGTTCTCGTCCTTGAGAGCATGATAGGAGTTGACATTCTGTCCGAGCAGAGTCACCTCCTTGAATTTGCGTGCCTCGAGGTCCTTCACCTCCTTGAGGATGCTCGCAACCTCACGGCTACGCTCACGTCCACGGGTGTAGGGCACGATGCAGTAATGGCAGAAGTTGTTGCATCCACGCATGATGCTCACAAATCCGCTGAGATGGTTGCCAGGCATACGCTGTGGCACTATCTCCTTATATGTTTCTGTTGTAGACAGTTCTATGTTGATGGCCTTTCTGCCTGTCTCGCACTGTGCGATAAGGTCGGGCAAGTTCATATACGAGTCAGGACCTGCCACTAGATCAGCGTGGTGATTTTCCAATAAATCTTCTTTCACTCTCTCGGCCATGCATCCCAGCACACCGAGAATCACCTTTCGTCCTTCCTTTTTATTCAGCGCATGGAGAGTATCAAGACGATGATAAATCTTATTTTCCGCATTTTCGCGCACTGAGCAGGTGTTAAGGAAGATGGCGTCTGCGAGGCTTTCATCCTCGCAGACGTCGTAACCTGCCATTCCCATCACGGATGCCACGACTTCAGAGTCTGCCACGTTCATCTGGCAACCGTAGGTTTCGATGTATAGTTTCTTCATTATGTCCTTTTGGATAGGATATTGTTTATTTCTTGCTTGCAGCCTTTGCTGTCTTGTCTGCTTTTGCTGCCTTGTCTGCCTGAGTTTCCACGCTCACCACCTCCACGGTGAAGATAAGTGTAGAGTAAGGTTTAATCTTTCCTGCCTGACGCTCGCCATAGGCAAGTTCCTGCGGGATGTAGAGTTCCCACTTCGAACCCTCTGGCATGAGGCACAGAGCCTCGGTCCATCCCTTTATCACCTGGTCTGGGCGGAATGTCGTGGTGTCTGGATTACGTTTGTAACTTGAGTCGAACACAGTGCCGTCAATCATCTTGCCTTCATACTTCACAGTGACATTGTCGGCCTTTGTAGCCACCTTGCCTTTTCCTGCGGTGATGACCTTATACTGCAGACCTGAAGGCAGAGTAACCACACCATCCTTCATCTTGTTGTCCTCGAGCCACTTTGTGTTCTCTGCTATGTAGGCGGCATTCTTTATCTTGTCGTCAGCAGACTGGCGCGCCTTGACATACTCCAATGCTGTATTCTCATTGAAAGCGGCGGTGTCTGCCTTTGCTCCGTCTACGAATCCGCGATAAAACAAGTCTGCATCAATAGAGTCAGGAGTTTCCTCAAAGCTCACCTTGTTTTGTGGAAGTATCTGCTTCTGCACCTGTGCGGAGATCTGCACTCCGGCATTGTAAGCCACATACTTTGGGTCGCTACCCTGAGCAATGGCATCATAGAAACCCTTCTCGAAGTCAGCCATAAACATGGTGTCGAGTCCGAAAGATCTCTGCAGATATGTCATCAGACCACGTGTAGCGGTGTATCCAGCAGCATAACTCGTGCTGTCACGCGACGTAACAAGGTTGAGTGGAGTCTTCTCCACAACAGTTTCCGTGTCGGCTTTGTTTTTCTTTTTCTTGTCTTTCTTGCTGCCGGCATTAGCCACAAGAGAGGTGCTTGCCAAAATGACAAGCACCATGAATAACATCTTCTTCATCTTATGTCTTACTTTTCGATGCTGAGAAGTTCGATCTTGAATACAAGTGTAGAGAATGGCTTGATCTGACCCATCTCACGCTCACCGTAAGCAAGTGACTGAGGGATGTAAACCTCCCATACAGAACCTACAGGCATCTTTGTCAGCACCTCTGTCCAACCCTTGATAACCTGGTTGGCACGCATTGTAGCAGGAGTGCCACGCTTGTAAGAAGAGTCGAATACGGTGTCGTTAACAAGACGACCCTCATAGTTCACCTTTACCAGAGAAGTGTCTGCAGGGATAGCGCCTGTTCCTTCCTTGATAACCTTATACTGCACACCTGAAGGCAGAGTCTTCACACCTGGCTTCTTGGCATTGTCAGCAAGGAACTTCTCGCCAGCCTTCTTGTTGGCACCAAACTGCTCCTCAGCAACCTTTGCCTTGATCTGCTGCATCTTTGTCTGGAATATCATCTGTGCATTCTCAGGAGTCATCAGGCCCTTGCCGTTGGTAGCACCTGTCACGAAACCTGCCATAAAGTTCTTCAGAGAGATGGTCTTTGTAGAGTCCTCGCCGAAGATCTCGTGGTTGATACCAGGAATCATCTGTGTGCTTATCTGCTGACCAATCTGCACACCAGCATAGTAAGCTGCCTTCTTCTTGTCGTCGCCTACGTTAACTCCGTCATTAAGACCCTTGATAAACTGGTCGATGTAAGCTGTGTCCATACCCATACGGCCTACGAGATACTCGCGCAGACCCTGAGTCTGTGCCAAACCGATGGCATAGCTCATCGTGTCTACATCATTTTTCAGATTTGCCTTTGGAGTAGAGTTGCCACATGCTGTAAATGCGGCTGCAGCGACTGCAACGAACGCTGCGATTACTAATTTCTTCATCTTTGTTTTGTTATTTAGTATTGTTAATGTTCCTGTTAAGATGGGTATTTATAACCCCACTTTACTTTACCTCGATAAGTTCAACATCGAATACAAGTGCGCTGAATGGAGGTATCGATGCTCCTGCACCACGCTCGCCATAACCCAACTCATAAGGGATAAAGAAACGATACTTGGCACCTTCCTGCATCAACTGCAGCCCCTCGGTCCATCCTGCTATCACCTGATTGAGTGGGAATGTAGCAGGTTCGCCACGCTTGATACTTGAATCAAACATCTTGCCGTCGATAAGAGTTCCTTCATAGTGGCACACCACAGTGTCGGTGGCAGAAGGTTTCTTTCCGTTGCCCTCCTTGAGAATCTCATACTGCAAGCCGCTTGATGTCACGTGTACATTGTCCTTCTTTGCATTCTCTGCGAGATACTTCTCACCATCTGCCTTGTTTGCCTTGAAACGCTCGGCAGCAGCGGCACGCTGTTTCTGCTCCTGTTCCATAAAGAACTGCTGCACGATAGCCTGTGCCTCATCGTCCTTCAACTGCTTGTTGTCTGCGAGGGCATCCTTGATGGCCTGTGCGAAATCGTCGATATTGAGACTCTCTGCACCCATATCCTTCAACTGGCTTCCGATGCCCAATCCTAAAGCATAGCTTACTTTGTCCATTTTTTCGTTTATCGTTTTGTTTGTTAATTAATCAATGAATGCATGCGCATGGTAAGTATGCGCACATACAATGCAAAGTTACATCTTTTATTCCTTTTTCTCCGTAGCCACTTGTACTTATTATGCATTTTTAGTAAATTTGCCTCCAACTTAAATACTTAGTTGCTATGAAGAAAATAGTATTTCTGACAGGCGCAGGAATGTCCGTGGAGAGCGGATTCAAGACATTCCGCGGCAGTGACGGACTATGGGAGAACTATCCCGTGCAGCAGATAGCCACACATGAGGGTTGGCTTGCCGACCCCGAACTGGTGACAAACTTCTATAATATGCTTCGTCATAAACTCTATTCGGCGCAACCTTGCGAGGGACACCGACTTGTGGCAAAACTCGAGGACGACTACGATGTGACAGTGATAACGCAGAATGTTGACAACCTGCACGAGAAGGCAGGTTCGCACAATGTCATCCACCTGCACGGAGAACTCACAAAAGTATGTTCTTCGCGTGACCCTTACAACCCTCATTTCATACAGGAACTGACGGAAGACAACTGCGACGTAGTGCCGGGCACAAAGGCTGGCGACGGTTCACTTTTACGCCCTTTCATCGTGTTCTTCAATGAAAATGTGCCTATGATAGAACCAGCCATCGAGGAGGTGCAGCAGGCTGACATCTTTGTTATCATCGGCACATCGCTCAACGTATATCCTGCCGCTGGACTGTCTGCCTATCTAAAGCCGGGAACACCCATCTACCTCATTGACCCAAATGTAGTAAAATACAACACCGCCATGCCCGTGACACAGATATGCAAGGGTGCATCGGAGGGAATGAAAGAACTCTGCCACATACTGGAAGAGAA
>CAVKNF010000040.1:13869-17354 GCA_963657415.1 bacterium
AAAAGTGAAAAAACGTTGCAACTTGCGCATATTAGAGAATTCGTTAGTAACTTTGTAAAACAAATGAATACATCTTCCGACATCGCTTATATGCGCCGCGCCATGGCTCTCGCCCAAAGGGGCGAAGGTCATGTCAACCCCAATCCGCTCGTGGGTGCAGTCATCGTGGGCAAAGACTGCAATGACGAGGACATCATCATTGCCGAAGGATGGCATCACAAATATGGCGACCTGCATGCCGAGCGTGACGCTTTCCGCCGTGCCGATGAAGCCGGTGCCAGTTGCAAGGGTGCCACCATGTATGTCACTCTCGAACCCTGTTGTCATCACGGTCACCAGCCCCCATGCACTGAAGCCATCATAGAGCATGAAGTGAAACGAGTGGTAGTAGGTCTTGGCGACCCCAACCCTCTCGTTGCAGGCAAGGGACTCGACCAACTGAGGGATGCAGGCATAGAGGTGGTCATGATAGGCGACACCGACGAAGGCAAACAACTGGTGGAGGAACTGCGCTATCAGAACCGCGTCTTCCTGCATCACATGACATCATGGCGCCCATGGGTGCTGATGAAATATGCTATGACACTTGACGGCAAGATATGTACCTCGTCGGGCGACTCTCGGTGGGTCAGTGGCGAGGAGTCTCGCAAGCGTGTGCACAAGATGAGAAATGAGTTTATGGCCATCATGTGTGGCATCGGGACGGTGCTTGCCGACGACCCTATGCTCAATACAAGGATTGAAGGGTTCGACGATGCACGCAATCCCATAAGAATCATCACCGATCGCCATCTGCGTCTGCCTCTCGACAGTCGCATAGCGACCACCGCCGACAGCATACCCACAATAGTGGCTCATGCCGAGGGCGCTGACTGGAAGAAGAAGGAAGCTCTGCACGAATTGGGCATACGCACCTGGCAGTGCGACTCCCTTGAATCTCTTCTCCGCAGAATGCACGAAGAGGGCATAGACGGCATGATACTCGAGGGTGGAGGCACTCTCAACGAGTCTTTCATCCGTGAGGGTTTTGTGGATGAAGTCTTCGCCTTCATTGCCCCGAAGATTGTGGGAGGCATCGAGGCAAAGACTCCCGTGGAGGGCAAAGGTATCATGCGCATGGCAGACGCGGTGAATTTGAAAGATGTAAAGATTGAAACATTGAAAGATGATATCCTGATAAAGGCATTATGTTCACAGGAATAATAGAAGAATTAGGACATATAAGAAGCATCAGCCGTGGTGCAAAGAGTTTCTCCCTGGCAGTGGATGCCACGGAGATAATGTCGGACGTGAAGGTGGGCGACAGCATCGCCACCAATGGCGTGTGCCTCACGGTGACATCCATCACGCCTGACGGATTTACTGCTGACGTGATGCCCGAGACGGTAAACCGCACAGCATTGAGCCAGTTGCAGGTAGGAAGCGAGGTCAACCTTGAGCGAGCGCTGACTCTCAGCGGACGCCTGGGAGGTCACATCGTAAGCGGTCATGTGGACGGCATAGGATATATCTCCGACATAAGACGCGACGACAACGCCGTGTGGATAACAATCAATTGCGACAGCAAAATGCTGCGCTACATAGCGGAGAAAGGTTCCATCACCATACAGGGCATAAGTCTCACCGTGGCACAGGTGTTCCCCGACGGTTTCTCCGTGAGCCTTATCCCTCACACTCAGAAGATGACAACTCTACACTCGGCACGAAGAGGAGACATGGTAAACCTCGAAACCGACGTGATAGCAAAATATACCGAGCGACTGCTCGGCATCGACACACAAAAGAACGAATCATTAACAGAAAAACTAAGACTTTTATGAATACTATAGAAGAAGCTCTTGACGCCCTGCGCGCCGGCAAGTGCATATTGGCTGTCGACGACCCTAACCGCGAGAATGAGGGCGACCTCATCTGCGCTGCTCAGTTTGCCACCACGGCAAATGTCAACATGATGGCAACGCTGGCAAAAGGTCTGATATGCATGCCTATGAGCCGCGAGATATGCAATAAACTCAACCTTCCGCAGATGGTGGCCAACAACAGCGACAACCATATGACGGCATTCACCGTGAGCATCGACCATGTGTCAACGACTACGGGCATATCGGCCGTGGAGCGCAGTATCACCGCCATGGCTACCGTTGCCGACGGCGCTCAGCCCACTGACTTCCGCCGTCCGGGACACATGTTCCCTCTGCAGGCTCGCGAGGGAGGAGTGCTCGTGAGAAGCGGTCACACCGAGGCCACAGTAGACCTCTGCCGTCTGGCAGGACTCAAAGAGTGCGGTCTATGTTGCGAGATAATGCGCGAGGATGGCACCATGATGCGCCGCGAAGAGTTGACGGCTTTTGCCAAGGAGCATAATCTGGTGATGATTTCCATTGCCGACCTCATAGCCTACAGACGCAAGACGGAGAAACTCGTGGACCGTGTGACTGACGCCGAACTGCCTACAAAGTATGGCACCTTCCGTGCTTACGGTTATGTGAACAGCGTCACTGGCGAGCATCATGTGGCTCTCGTCAAAGGAGATGTCACCACCGACGAACCTGTATTGTGCCGTGTGCACTCTGAGTGTCTCACGGGTGATGCCTTCGGAAGTCTGCGTTGCGACTGCGGCGAACAGTTGGCTGAAGCCTTGAGAAGAATAGAGAAACGCGGTCGTGGCGTACTGCTATATCTTCGTCAGGAGGGTCGTGGCATAGGTCTCATCAACAAGTTGAGGGCTTACAATCTGCAGGACCAAGGCATGGACACCGTAGAGGCAAACATCGCCCTGGGCTTTGCAGCCGACCTAAGGGAATATGGCACGGGAGCATCCATACTGGCTGACCTCGGCATACACAAACTCGTGCTCATGACCAACAATCCTCTGAAGATACAGGGACTTGACGGTTTCGGACTCGAAGTGGTGGGACGCGAACCCATAGAGATGACGTGCAACGAGAAGGATGAGTTCTATATGTATACGAAGTTCGCCAAGATGGGCCATCTGCTTCACGTCACAGACATCAAGTCCATACTCGAGAAGCATGCCAAGATGACAGAAGAAAACAACGAAAAACAATAATTACAGAAAATATGAAAATACTTGAAGGAAAACTTGTTGCAGAAGGTCAGAAGGTTGCCATCGTGGCATCAAGATTCAATGACTTTATCGTTTCGCACCTCATAACAGGTGCCGAAGACTGTTTCGTGCGTCATGGTGGCAACACCGACGACATCACTCTCGCCTATGTACCAGGTGCTTTTGAGATTCCTCTCATGGCAAAGAAACTCGCTGAGTCGGGCAAATATGACGCCGTGGTATGTCTCGGAGCTGTCATAAGAGGAGCCACTCCTCACTTTGACATGGTGGCAAACGAGTCGGCAAAGGGCATCGCTTCGGCTGCAATGTCATCGGGAGTGCCAGTGCTCAACGGTATCCTCACCACCGACTCTATAGAGCAGGCTGTGGAGCGTGCCGGCACGAAGGCGGGCAACAA
>CAVKNF010000041.1:0-16519 GCA_963657415.1 bacterium
ATATGATGACAGCGAAAGAAATACGCGAATCCTACAAGAAGTTTTTCGAGCAGAAAGGTCACACCATCGTGCCTTCGGCTCCTATGGTAATAAAAGACGACCCTACACTGATGTTCACCAATGCAGGTATGAACCAGTGGAAGGACATCATACTCGGCACTTGCCCTCCAGAACCGCGTCGCCGTGCTGACTCGCAGAAATGTCTGCGCGTGAGCGGAAAGCACAATGACCTGGAAGAGGTGGGACACGACACCTATCACCACACCATGTTTGAGATGCTCGGCAACTGGTCGTTTGGCGACTACTTCAAAGAGGGAGCCATCGACTATGCGTGGGAATACTTGGTAGACGTGCTGAAACTCAACCCTGCCGACCTCTATGTGACAGTGTTCGAGGGTTCTGAAGAGGAAGGACTCGGACGCGATGACGAGGCAGCATCCTACTGGAAGAAGCACGTGCCGGAGGATCATATCATCAACGGCAACAAGCACGACAACTTCTGGGAGATGGGCGACACGGGTCCTTGCGGTCCTTGCTCGGAGATACACCTCGACAGCCGCTCCGCAGAGGAGAAGGCAAAGGTGCCAGGAAGGGAACTTGTCAACAAGGACGACCCACAGGTGATAGAGATATGGAACATCGTGTTCATGCAGTTCAACCGTAAGGCTGACGGTTCGCTGGAGAACCTCACAATGAATGTCATCGACACCGGTATGGGCTTCGAGCGCCTTGTGAGAGCTATCCAGGGCAAGACATCCAACTATGACACAGACATCTTCCAGCCTCTCATCAAGGAGATATGCCGTCTGTCGGGCAAGGAATACGGCAAGACCGAAGAGGTGGACGTGGCAATGCGCGTCATCGCCGACCACCTGAGAGCTGTGGCATTCTCCATTGCTGACGGTCAGTTGCCGGGCAATGCCAAGGCAGGATATGTCATCCGTCGCATCCTGCGCCGTGCGGTGAGATACGCCTACACATTCCTCGGTCAGAAGGAAGCATTCATGTATAAGATACTCCCCGTGCTCATCGACGAGATGGGAGAGGCTTATCCCGAACTGCCTGCACAGCGTGAACTCATCGGCCGCGTGATAAAGGAAGAGGAGGACTCATTCCTCCGTACTCTCGACAAGGGTATCTCGCTGCTCTCAAGCGACATCGACGAACTGAAGAAGCAGGGCAAGAGCGAACTCAACGGTGCTGAGGCATTCCGCCTGTTTGACACCTTCGGTTTCCCTCTCGACCTGACAGAACTCATCTGCCGCGAGAATGGCGTGAGCGTAAACAATGAAGAGTTCAACGCCGAGATGCAGAAGCAGAAGGAGCGCGCACGCAATGCCGCCGCCGTGGAGACTGGCGACTGGACAGAGGTGCGCAGCGGCAACCAGACTTTCGTGGGCTATGACTACACTGAATATGAGTGCCACATCCTGCGCTACCGTCAGGTAAACCAGAAGAAACAGACATACTTCGAAATTGTTCTCGACAACACTCCTTTCTATGGAGAGATGGGTGGACAGGTCGGCGACCAGGGTGTGCTCGTCAGCGAAACTGAGACCATCGAGGTGGTGGACAGTAAGCGCGAGAACGGTCAGACCGTGCATATCGTGAATGAACTGCCAAAGAATGTGGAGGCAGACTTCATGGCATGCGTGGATGTGGACAAGAGAAAGGCAAGCGAAGCCAACCACACCGCCACTCACTTGCTCGACCAGGCTCTCAAGGAGGTGCTCGGCGACCACGTGGAGCAGAAGGGTTCGCTCGTAACTCCAGAATATCTGCGCTTCGACTTCTCTCACTTCCAGAAGGTCACCCATGAGGAACTCCGTCAGGTGGAGAAGATTGTCAATGAGAGAATACGTCAGAACCTGCCACTGCAGGATCACCGCGACATGGACATCAACGAGGCTAAGAAGCTCGGCGCCATAGCCCTCTTCGGTGAGAAATACGGCGACCATGTGCGCGTGGTGCAGTTTGGTGACTCCATCGAGTTCTGTGGCGGTTGCCATGCCAAGGCTACAGGCGAACTCGGACTCCTGCGCATCGTGTCAGAGAGTTCTGTCGCTGCCGGCATACGCCGTATAGAGGCTATAACAGGTGCTGCTGCAGAGCAGAGCGTGCACACGATGGAAGACATCTTGTTCTCTATCCGTGAGATGTTTAATGCGAAGGACGTGAAGGCTGCGCTGCAGAAGGTTCTCGACGAGAACTCCGAACTCAAGAAGCAGGCTGACGACTACAAGAAGGAAAAGCTCACCAAGGTGCGCAACGAACTGGTATCCGGTGCAAAGGAAATCAACGGAGTGAAGGTGGTAAAGCACGTCTTCGTTGCTGACATCGACGCAGCTTTGGTAAAGGATCTCGCCTTCCAGATTGCAGGTATGTTGCCTGAGAAGATGCTCTGCGTATTTGGTAGCAAGTCTAATGACAAACCGCTCATCACCGTGATGATAAGCAAGGATCTTGTGGCAGAGAAAGGTCTGGACGCTGGCAAACTCGTACGCGAAGCCGGCAAACTCATCAAGGGCGGCGGCGGCGGTGCTCCCCACTTCGCTACTGCAGGCGGTAAGGACACCACTGGCATTGACGCCGCTGTGGACAAGGTATTGGAACTGTGTGAACTGTAAGCGCCCACGGGCTGAATAGATAAAGAGAGAGGGTGAATGCTATCGTTATCAGCATTCACCCTCTCTTCTTTTTTATAGGGTTGATATAACTTCTTAATAGGGTTGATATACCTTTTATTAATTATTACACCAGCATGTCGAGTTGTTTCTTGAGCGCCACCAGCGAGTCGCGCGAAGACTCGAGAAGCTCCATAATCTGCGCATTCTTGTCCACGCCCTGACGGTCATGATTGATCATTTTCTTGGCTGCATCAAGTTTGAAACCGCGCACCTTCGCCATATTGTGTACCAGGCGTATCTCCTCTATATCCTCCTTTGTATACTGTCGTATGCCTCTGGAATTGGTCTTCGGGTGAATCTGCGGAAACACCTTTTCCCAATAGCGCAGGGCACTCTCGTTGACGTCAAACATCGCCGCGACCTCCTTTATGGAGTAGTATAATTTCAGATCTTTGTCTCTGTTAAGTGCCATAACTAAAAACTTTATTGCACAAAGCTACGAAAATTATCGCACAATCTCATCAATATGGGTTTACTTTTTTTGAATCAGGTATAATGCACGTACGTGCGTTGGGCGATGAACCTACGTGCGTTGGCTGATGAACCTACGTGCGTTGGGCGATGAACCTACGTGCGTTGGGCAACGAACCTTGGTTACATAGAACAGAGTTCGGCTACATGATTGTGTTTCATGCCGTCTTTTCCTCTTTTCAGGAAAAGCAGCATGCGGATATTGTCGCCTACAGACATCACACTCGGCAATGCGTCACCTCCTGCATTTGCCAGCGAGGCAAAGCCCTCGGGAGCGATTTTACCTTCGGGAGTATCTGTTATCGGAGACGTGATGCGGTAGCGCAGATAGCCGTCAGTGGGATTAACGTAAGTCACCACGGCAGAATATGTGCCGAATGCCGCCAGGCCGTCATCATGCGACATGACCTTTTGCACAGCCGCGCTCTTAAACTTGTCTACAGCAGGGATGATGGGAGCAAACTCCACAAAGTCGCCAGTCTTTATCACTATCCCAGGTTTTTCTGCCACGAAATGTCTCGACTGCTGGTCATAAATGTGATAATGACCGTGGCTCTCGTCCACATGCGCCACATAGCCTACGGTGACGGGGAACACCTCTCCCACCCTCTTCTGCGACAACACGACTTCATCCACACGTTCTTTTCCATTCTGCGACACCCTCACAGACACATCGTAGAGTTTGCCTTGTATCTCCCACGGCTTGCACGGGAAGAGATGACTGTCAGCGACGAGTTCAGCTCCGTCAGCAGCTACGAGTTTTGCAAAATACCTACGGCGTCCATTCTGGCTGTTCTCCGACACTTTCACAGCATACATCGTCCTTATTCCAGCCATAGTTTGTTCGTCTGCAGCATGATGATGCAGAGCATAGGATTTGAGTCTACGGTCCACCCTCTCTTTCAGAGAGAGATACAACCGACCGCCCTTGCCTGGTTGACGTCGACGATCATCAGCCATCAGTTTATCGTCGTATCCCCACATCTGAAGGAATTGCGGTAAACGGAAATCATCATATTCCTCACTTATCCTCACCGCCATACTCAGCATGCGTGAATGGATGACGGAAGGTTTTACCACAGGCAGCTTCATATACAAAGCAAGCAGAGTGCGCACTTGCTGCGACCCTGCCTGCTTATAGTTGTCCCGAAGATAATAATATATGTCCCACGCTGTGTCCATAGGATGCTGTGCCGCACTGTCAAGCGAGGCCATAAGTTCATCCCAGGAAACTACGACTTGTCGGTTACTCATAGTCTATGGGTTCTGCCACAGGACGGATGGTGCGTCCATAATAACGAAAGAAATTGTCTATGCTACGCTGGGTGGATTCTGAATAGAAATAGTATGCATAGTTGACAGTTTTAAGCATGTTGGTCCAGTAGTAACCATTCTGTCCTTGACAAGAGAGTTTGTCTTTGAGATAGAAGCCAGCAGCAGGGAGGAAGATGACATTGCCGTTGGTGGTGCTGGTAATTCTAAATCCTTTCATTGTAGAACCAGAAGAGGTTTTTCTGCTTGTAAAGGCCCATGTGCAGTTGTCGGAATTGCTGAGTTCCTCAAACTCTTCCGTTGTTGGCATGCGGCAGGAAGCGCCCCAGTTGACATAGGCAGCATCATCTTCCGTGTCGAGAACGGTCTTGCCGTCGGTAGCATTATACTTAGACAAATCGGAAGCGGAAGCCCCATACTCGTAAGTTTCCCATGCATATGATTCCTTCCGGGTCATATCCGTCTCGCCCCAAGCGAAGAAGTTGCCTTCATCGGCCTCCGTCTCTGCACCTATGTTGGTCTCAGCCCAAAGGATGCCGCTTGGCAGACCGAGGTCAACAAACTTATGACCGTCAATCATATATATGCCACCTCCGAGGTACTGATTGCCACCCGTTTCAAATGTCACGGAGTCTACATCTGCGGCATTGTATGTAGCAATCTCACTACCGCCCTTCCATATCTTCATTTTTGCCTGAGCCTTGACTGACGAATATTGCGCCGCGAACAATATGCAGCACAAGAGAGTGAAAATCTTTCTCATATTTATATTAACTTGATTATTCTATTTATGTTTTTCTTTTACAGGGTATTTCCTTGTTGAATTACTTCTTTAAGACCTTGAAACTCACACCGCTACCAGTACTTATAATGTATACGCCAGCGGGTGCGCCATTAATGTCTACCGAGGCTTTGCCTTCGACGTCAGCCTTGGCGGCATTCACCTGGTTGCCATTGAGGGACACCGCCACGAGACGTTCGCCAGCAGTCATACCGCTGACTATTACTACGCCCTCTACATAATGGAACACGGGAGACTGGGCGCGGGCAGAACTCTCCACCTGCAGGATGGAAGTAGATATGTCATCCTCAAAATAGAACTTCTGCACGTCTGCAAACAGATAACTTACGGCAGCCGCGCTGGATGAAGATACTGACAGCCCTTCGGCAGTTACCGCAATCTGCGGTTTGGAAGCGAAGGCGAAACTGGCCTTCTGACCATTGGTGAACAGGAATGTCACACCGGGTGTTGCCGCAAAAGCCCCGAGGCTACAAAGAGCCAGAGCCACGGGCAGCGCCAATCTTTTACTTATAAAACTCATAATCATTAACTTGTTTAACTTTATGATGATGTAAAATTAAACAAAATATTCGATATTCCCACGAACAACCAAACGAAGTCGCTTATATTTGAATAAAATTGTCCTTTTCTGTGCTATTGACTTTATGCTGGAAGTGTAGCCTACAGTTTTATTTGCATCAGTATGTCACACCGTTCGTAGGCATTGCCTTTCAACGGGACTTCCACAAAACCGAGACTCCTATAGAGTGCAATGGATGCCTTCAGGCGGGTGTTGCCTTCGAGGAAGATGCTGTGCACATCATTCTGCCTGGCATATTCCAAAGCGACATTGCCAAGCATATGGCCTATATGCTGTCCCTGATGGTGGGGCGAAACTGCCATCTTAGCCAGTTCATAAGTCTCTCCCTCTGGGTGATGTTTCAGGGCACAACAGCCCACCACCTCGCCTTCATCCGTGACAGCAAGAAATATCTGACCACCCTGCTCCTCTATCTCGTCAACATGCGAGAATGTCTCGATGTCGGAGGATTCTATTCTGAAGAATGTCTCTATCCACTCTTTGTTGAGTCGGATGAAGTCATCCTTGTATTCCGGTTTGTAGGTTTCAATATGTATCATATCCGTTTACTACTTTCATTTGCACAATGCCGTGCAGACCTTGTCTTGAAATGACCGGGCGTTGGATGCATGCATCACTCCCTGATTGAGAATGCAGAAGGCGAGCATGTGGTTTTCGGACGATATGCAGTAGCCTGCCAGCGTGTAGATGCCTGTCAGAGTGCCCGTCTTTGCCATGACATTGCCCTGTGCGGGAGTGTTGCGCATGCGCTTTCGCAATGTGCCGTCGACTCCTGCCGTTGGCAACGACTGACAGAGCGTGCCGAAGATGCGCTTGTTGTGATAGGCATACTTCAGGAGCATGACCTCGCACTCGGCGGAGAGGTAATTATAGAGCGAGAGCCCCGAACCGTCAGCAAGACGGTAAGCCGACGGATTGAGTCCGGCACTCTCCATCAATTTCTTCTCCTCGCGCTGTGCCGCCTTGACGGTGGAAGTACCGCCCGACAAGGCTCCCACTTGATAGAGCATAGACTCGGCATAGAGATTGTTTGACTCCTTCATCATCTTCGTCAATATCGGTTCGATGGCAGTATAGCGCACCGTCAGCATTTGGGCCGTCGAAGGAGTCTTCCCCTCGCCGCAAGTACCCATGACAGCAATGCCCTGCCGACGCAGTTTAGCGAGAAGCACCTCCAGGAGATTGTCCTTTCTCTTATATACCAACGGCGAAAGCATGGGATTGTCGTCATCCCAGCACCATCCCTCGCCCATCATCGACGAGTCCTTGAACGAGCGGTCGCCGATAATATCGCCCGCGATGGTGTCGACATGCAGTTTGGCAATCTCCTCCACGATGCAGTCGAGGTCATACTCCTCGAGCGATGGATCCATGCCACCTTTTATATATATATTACCATGCAGAGTAGTGGAGTCGCACTCGCCAGTGTAATACACCGATGTGGAGTAGCGGTAGTTTTTGCCCAAGCGGTCGAGCGCCGTTATGGCAGTGAGCAGTTTCATGGTGGAAGCGGGTCGCATGAGTTGGCGCTCATTGTGTGCGTAAAGCACCGAGTCTGCATCAAGATCATAGACCATGAGTCCCACTTGCGATGTTTTGAACATGCTGTGACTCAGCAGGCTGTCTATTCTCTGCGCTGCACGCTCAGGATAAGGCAGGACTGACGGACCGACGGTATCAACCTCAAAACTGTCGGGCAGCACCGCTATCTGATCGTCATGGTCTACTTCCTGAGCATTGATGGCTGTCGCCGTGCAAAGCAGCAGTATATATATAATAAGGTGGAAATAAGTCTTCATAATGACTGCAAAAATACGAAAAAATATCCATATACGCCCTACCCCATACTCATTACTTTGCACTTCAATATGCAAATCAACCCACTATAATATGCACAGAATATGTCATAGTGTGCGTTTTTAGAACTATTATTTGCACGTGCGGATAATATTTAGTAATTTTGCCACGATATAGCGAGCCATATGGCATAACTGTCAAGCAACTGACTGTGCGCCATATTGCAATAATATAGAAACAAGAAATTAATATTTATATAAATGAGTTTAAAGATTGTAGTACTTGCAAAGCAAGTGCCGGACACAAGAAATGTGGGTCCAGATGCAATGACTCCAGAGGGCACAGTCAATCGTGCTGCCCTTCCTGCAGTCTTCAATCCAGATGACCTCAATGCCTTGGAGCAGGCTCTCAGACTGAAAGACCAGTTCCCGGGATCTACCATCTCAGTAGTAACAATGGGACTGCCAAAGTCAGCCGAAGTAATACGTGAAGCCCTCTATCGCGGTGCCGATGAAGGGTATGTAGTGACAGACCGTCCTCTCGGCGGTGCCGACACACTTGCCACAAGTTACACTCTGGCACAGGCCATCAAGAAGATAGGTGGCTATGACATCATCCTCGGCGGTCGTCAGGCTATCGACGGCGACACAGCACAGGTAGGTCCTCAGGTGGCTGAGAAACTCGGTCTCACCCAGGTGACCTATGCAGAAGAGATTATCTCTCTCGACGAGGCTGCCCGCAAGGTAGTCATCAAGCGCCACATCGACGGCGGTGTAGAGACAGTGGAAGCACCACTGCCACTGGTAGTGACCGTAAACGGAAGCGCAGCACCATGCCGTCCACGCAATGCAAAGCGTGTGATGAAATACAAGAACGCAAAGGCTACTGCCGAGCGCACTGCTGAAGAGGCAGAGGCTATGGCAGAGATGCTGGCAAAGAAACCATATCTCACCATCACTCAGTGGGGTGCTGCAGACATCGAGGCTGACCCTGCACAGATTGGTAAGGCTGGTTCGCCTACCAACGTGAAGGCTGTGCAGAATATCGTCTTCAAGGCAAAGGAGAGCAAGACTCTCACTGGAAGCGACGAGGATGTTGAGAATGTGATGATAGAATTGTTGAACGAAAAGATTATCGGCTAACAGCGTAAAGGAGAAATATTTATGAATAATGTATTTGTATATTGCGAGATAGAAGGCACTACCGTAAAGGAAGTCTCTCTCGAACTCCTTACCAAAGGACGCAAACTGGCCAATACTCTTGGTGTTCAGTTGGAATGTATCGTAGCCGGCTCTGGTCTCGACGGCGTTGAGAGCCAGGTGATGAAATATGGTGTAGACAAAGTGCACGTGTTTGATGCTGAGGGACTGTTTCCTTACACCAGCAATCCTCACACAGCGCTTGTAGTCAACCTCTTCAAGGAAGAAAAGCCTCAGATAGCACTTCTCGGTGCTACTGTCATCGGTCGTGACCTCGGTCCTCGTGTAAGTTCGGCTCTTCACAGCGGTCTTACAGCAGACTGCACCGAACTCGAGATTGGCGACTTCGACATGAAGAAGCGCGTAGGCGATGAGGTGAAGTCTTTCCACTATGAGCAGCAACTCTATCAGATACGTCCTGCTTTCGGAGGCAACATCGTTGCCACCATCGTCAACCCTGACCACCGTCCACAGATGGCGACAGTGCGTGAGGGTGTGATGAAGAAGGAAGTGCTTGATGAGAACTACAGGGGCGAAGTCGTACGTCACGACGTGGCAAAGTATGTGCCCGAGACTGAATATGTGGTAAAGGTCATCGACCGTCACGTGGAGGCAGCAAAGCACAACCTCAAGGGTGCTGCCATCGTGGTAGCCGGAGGTTACGGTGTAGGTTCGAAAGAAGGTTTCGACCAGTTGTTTGAACTCGCACACGAACTTCACGCAGAGGTAGGCGCATCGCGTGCCGCCGTAGACGCAGGCTGGGTAGACCACGACCGTCAGATAGGTCAGACAGGTGTCACAGTGCGTCCTAAGGTTTACTTCGCATTCGGTATCTCTGGTCAGATACAGCACATCGCCGGCATGCAGGACTCAGGCATCATCGTCTCGGTAAACACCGACCCGGATGCACCTATCAACAAGATTGCCGACTACATCATCACAGGCAGTGTTGAGGAGGTAGTTCTAAAGATGATCAAGTATTACAAGAAGAACAGCAAGTAACAAAATGGCTAATTTCTATACAGACAATCCGGAGATTAAGTTCTATCTTAGTCATCCACTGATGAAGCATATCGTTGAACTCAAGGAGCGCAACTATGCTGATAAAGACAAGTTCGACTATGCGCCACAGGACTTTGATGACGCTATCGACAACTACAACCGCGTGCTCGAACTCACCGGCGACATCTGTGCCAACATCATCTGGCCTAACGCCGAGGATGTTGACGCCGAAGGCCCTCACTGCGAGAACGGTCGCGTGCGCTATGCAAGCAAGACCTACGAGAATCTTGACGCCACAGTGAAGGCAGGTCTCAACGGAGTGACTATGCCACGCCGCCACGGTGGACTCAACTTCCCTTCTGTGCCTTACACTGCCATCAATGAGATGATAGCAGCCGCTGACGCAGGATTTGAGAACATTTGGTCGTTGCAGGACTGCATCGAGACTCTCTATGAGTTTGGCGATGAGGACCAGCACAAGCGCTATATCCCACGCATCTGCTCGGGCGAGACCATGTCGATGGACCTCACCGAACCTGATGCTGGTTCTGACCTTCAGTCAGTAATGCTCAAAGCTACTTTTGACGAGGAGAACAACTGCTGGCGTCTGAACGGTTGCAAGCGTTTCATCACCAATGGTGACAGCGACATCCACCTCGTGCTTGCACGCTCTGAGGAGGGCACACGCGACGGTCGCGGTCTCTCCATGTTCATCTATGACAAGCGTGACGGTGGCGTTGACGTGCGTCGCATCGAGAACAAGCTCGGTATTCACGGTTCACCGACCTGCGAACTTGTCTACAAGAACGCCAAGGCAGAACTCTGCGGTAGCCGCAAGTTGGGACTTATCAAATACGTCATGGCACTGATGAACGGTGCTCGTCTGGGCATCGCAGCACAGTCTGTAGGTATCAGCCAGAGCGCCTACAACGAGGCTTTGGCTTATGCCAAGGAGCGTTGCCAGTTTGGCAAGGCCATCATCAACTTCCCTGCCGTCTATGACATGCTGTCGCTGATGAAGGCTCGTCTCGACGCAGGACGCTCTATCCTCTACGCTACAAGCCGCTACGTCGACGTATACAAGGCTCTCGAGGACATCTCACGCGAGCGCAAGCTCACTCCTGAGGAGCGTGCTGAGTGCAAGGAATACTCCAAACTCGCTGATGCGTTCACACCTATCGCAAAGGGTATAAACTCTGAATATGCCAACCAGAATACTTATGACGGCATACAGATTCACGGTGGATCGGGCTTCATGCTCGAGTATGCTTGCCAGCGTCTCTATCGCGACGCACGTATTACCTCCATCTATGAGGGTACGACCCAGTTGCAGACAGTAGCAGCCATACGCTACATCACCAACGGATTCTACAGTTCGGTAATTGCACAGTATGAGCAGGAGGAGACAGCACCTGAGTTTGAGGCACAGCGCAACATCGCCAAGGAGATGGCAAAGAAATTCAATGCCGCTCTCGAGAAGGTGCATGCCGACGGCAGCGATGAGTTCAAGGATTTCTGCTCACGTCACCTCTATGAGATGGTGGCATCCACTCTGATGGCAAACCTCCTCATCACCGACGCGTCAAAGAATGCCGAACTCTTCGGCAAGTCTGCCCGCATCTACACACGATGGGCTTCAGCAGAAGTGGAGAAGCACTACAACTTCATCATGAGCGCAACTCCTGAGGACTTGGCTGACTACCGCAAGTAAGAATAACGTAAGAAATAAACTTACTATAAAAGACTAGAAGCAAGATACAGTCCGTTGCGACGGTGCTGTGTCTTGCTTTTTTCTAACTTTCATATCGACTATGATAGACAGACTCACTGTAGAAAGGATTAAGGAGGCGGCCAACATTGTGGAGGTCGTATCCGAATTTGTTACTCTGCGCAAGAGCGGAGCCAACTACAAGGGACTGTGTCCTTTCCACAACGAGAAGACACCGTCATTTATGGTGAGTCCGGCACGCGGCACATGCCACTGCTTCGGATGCGGCAAGGGAGGAAACCCCATCAGTTTCATCATGGAGCACGAGCAGTACACCTATCCCGAGGCACTGCGCTGGCTGGCAAAGAAATATGGCATCGAGATACAGGAGCGCGAACTCTCCGACCGCGAACGCGAGGAGCAGAATGAGCGCGAGTCTATGTTTATCGTCAATGAGTGGGCATCAGAATATTTCGAGAACCTGCTCCACAATGACCCTAACGGTGCTGTCATAGGCATGCAATATTTCCGTAGCCGAGGATTTCGCGACGACACCATACGCCAGTTTCATCTCGGCTATGACGAAGGCAACCGCCATGCTTTGGCAAATGAGGCGCGCAAGAGTGGCATCAATCCCGACTTTCTGGTAAAGACCGGCATCTGCTATCGCAATGACAATGGCGACTTGATAGACCGCTACTCCGACCGCGTCATCTTCCCCTGGATAGGACTCAGCGGCAAGGTGGTGGGATTTTCTGCCCGTGTGCTCGACTCGCGTACCAAGGGTGTGAACCAGAAATATGTCAACTCGCCCGACTCGGAGATATATCATAAGGAACGCGAACTCTTCGGCATCTATCAGGCAAAGAAGTCCATTGCAAAAGAGGACCGTGTGTATATCGTGGAAGGCCAGACTGACGTCATCTCCATGTTTCAGTGTGGCATAGAGAATGTGGTGGCAAACTCGGGTACTGCCCTGTCCATCCACCAGATACACATGCTCCACAGATTTACGGAGAACATCACCCTACTCTATGACGGCGATGCCGCCGGTATACACGCTGCCATGCGAGGTACTGACATGCTGTTGGCAGAGGGCATCAATGTGAAAGTGCTTTTCCTGCCTGACGGCGATGACCCTGACAGTTTTGCACGCAAGCACACGGCGCAGCAATTCCGTGAGTATGTGGAGCAAAACCAGGAGGACTTTGTGCAGTTCAAGATAGACCGGCTACTCAAGGGACAGACCGACCCACAACTGCGTTCGCAGGCCATAGACTCCATCATACAGAGTGTGGCTGTGGTGCCCAACCAGATACTCCGCGACACCTATATCCACGAGTGCGCATCTCACACGGGAGTGAAGGAGACGGCTCTCATCAGCCGTATGAACACCATCATCAGCCAGAGCAAGTCGGGCACAAGCAACCGTCCCGACAACAACGCTCAGGCACAAGCAGAGGCGCAGGAGCAGATACCTGCCGTGACCAAGATAGAGAGGATGATAGCCCAACTGGTGGTAAGGAGTGGCGAGCAGATATGCGTGGACGATGCCGTGGACGAGAATGGAGAGACGGCAAGCTTGACTGTGGCGCAGTTTATATATCTCAACCTCGAGAGCGACGGCATAACGCTGCAGAATCACTATTACCAGACCATATTAGAGGAGGCTTACAACCACTGCGGTGAGGAAGGGTTTGTGGCTGAGACTTATTTCATCAATCACAACGACATCGAACTGAGCAAGATTGCCACCGAACTGTCGGTAGACCGCTATGCATTGAGTCAAAGCAAGCAGGAGGACGACGAGATAAGCAAATTTGACAAGGAAGGCATCCGCCAAAAGGAGATGGAGAAACTGCGCCAGCAGACCGACCACCTCGTCATGGACCTGCGACTCATCTATGTGGAAAGCAAACTGAATGCTCTGCAGGAGAAACTGAAGACAACTCCCTTTGATGCCGACGGTTTTAGGGAGATAGCACAGGAATACACCCAAATGCAGAAGTTCCGCAACCTCATAGCAAAGAAACTTGGACAAAACGTATTGTAGGTTCTATAAATTCCCACCTTTAACAAATATGAAGAATATGAAGTACATTAAGACACTGATGGTTTGCGGCTTGATGCTGTTGCCATCGCTCAGCCAGGCACAGGATTGTTGCCAGATGAACAATGAGGTGATAAAGACAATCATGTCACGCCGCTCCATACGCAAGTATCTCAACAAACAGGTGGAGCACGAGAAGTTGGCTCTCATCGCAAAGTGCGGCATCAATGCCCCAAGCGGCATGAACCAGCAGCCATGGGCAGTGAGAGTAGTGGAAGACCAGGACTTCATCAAGGGCACCACAGAGATATTCAAGAAGGAGAATCCCGATCAGGTGGCACGTGACGCTAACTTCAAGACCATGTATCGCAACGCCTACAACATCATCGTCGTTGCCACACCTGAGGGCAGAGGACAGCTCGACGCAGGTCTTTTGGGAGAGAACATGATGCTTGCCGCCCAGTCTATGGGACTCGGCACCTGCTGCCTTGGCGGTCCTGTGCGCTTCCTGCAGAGCAGCGAGGCCTGCAAGCCATACATCAAGAAACTCAACCTCCCCGAAGGATATGAGATCTGCTATATCCTCGCCGTAGGCTATCCCGACGAAACTCCCGACGCAAAGCCACGTGACGAGAGCAAGATAGAGTTTATCAAATAAATATATCTCCGCAGAAACAAGCTGTCCGCAAAACATTCTTCGACAAGACGTTTTGCGGACAACTTTTCTAATTATTCATTCTATTTCGATATTCTTATCTTTTCTCCATTAATAATGTATATTCCCGATGGAATTCCCTTCGTGTCATATGCATTAGTCTTAACTAACTGACCTTGCAGGTTATAGATATTGAAAGGAACCTTTTCCGTTTTCACTTCTACAATTCCCGTAGAACTCTGCACCTTAACGGTACACTGAGCATAGACTCCTTTGTCTGAACTGATTGTTATAATTGCAGTTCCATCGGATACTGGATTTACGACACCTCTTTCACTAACATTTACTATATCGGTATTGCTACTACTCCAATGCCATTTGCTATAATATGCATTAAGCGGTTGTGGTTTAGCTATAATTATTGATGTTTCATCTACTCCAACAGTCATATTCTGCAGGCTAATTTCTATGCTTTCCAATTCACTCCGCTCACGTCCTGCCATAACCATTTTAGGTGTACAATCATCCACGTGCGTGAATGGTGTGGGGTCTGCGTCGGCATGACGGCCAAGTTGCGCATAAGCGTCACATCCCCAACTCCATACACTTCCGTCATCTTTAATTACCATCACATGATGGTCACCCATATCTACTTGAGTCACATCAGACATAATCTGTTGCGGTGCATCGACGTAGTCGGCAGACACCATGTTTGCCATCTCTCCATGTAAATTTTCTCCCCACATCCAAAGAGTTCCGTCTTTCTTTATTGCAGCAATGGTATTGTTGCCCACAGCCACCTCTTTCACGTCATCCAGCATGCACTTCGGCTCTGATCCCCATACGTATAGTTTTCCTTCATCAGAAACGGCTGCCACAATATTGCTGCTCCATTTCGATGCAGAAAATGTTTTGATATTTTCCATAATGAGCTGAGGTGTATTGACATCCGTCTCATCGCCAGTAAGAAACCATCCATTTGCATTGTGTCCCCAACCATAAAGGTTACCATCCTCTGTAAGCGCAAACGTTGCCGTAAGACTTGGCACCACCTCTTTGACATTCTGCAGACCAACAAGTTTTGAAGATGTCAGCAATGTATTGTCCGTTTCATTGATCTGATGAAAATCATTTCTTCCCATCATCCTCAAACCTCCATTAGAAGTAAAAGCAGTAGACTGGCCTCCCGCATATACGGCATAAGCAGGCAGGAATACACGTGTTGGCGTTTTAATGTAATCAAACGAGTTTGTAGCATTTTCGCCACACAATTGTTCACCATACACCCATAAGGCATTATCCTTGACAGCATATGTCGCTTCACGCCCAACAGCGAAATCTGTCACTCCTGACCATGAATCATTAACATTATATGCATAGACATAAGTCAAATTTTCTTTTCCCCATCTAAACAGTGTATATTCCGTATCGAGCAAACCGCTTTGCCTTGAGCCAGCCGATATTTTTTTCGCAAAGTACCCTGTAGTAAAATTCCACGCCATAGCATCATTTGGCTCATCATATTGATCTTTTAATGCTCCTTCTGGTATAACTAATCTATACATCTCACCCATATCAAGAGGTTCATTGGGCACAAACACAAGTTTATTCGCATAAAGCAAAACTTGTCCATCGACTATTTCTCCATAGCCATATCCTTTGCGCAACTTTATCCCGTCAAATTCATCACCCTTATACATGTCTACCGAATAAGCGACATAGGGGTTAACGGAATCATAGTTGTAAAGTTCATTGCGTTTGTCTGTAGGGTATTTCTCTATACACTTTACATGACTTATCTTATATTCATGTTTGAATTCAGCAGTTTCATAGCCCTCAGCAAAAGCTTTTGCCCAAATCAAGACATTTTCCTTTATCTCTATTTCTCCAGTGTATAAGGTGCTTTGATCTGTTGGCTCTTTGCCGTCTGTGGTATAATAAATCTTGGCTGTGGAGCAATTTGCCGACAGAGTTATCTTGCTTCCTTCTTCCACGAATGTCGATGTGGATGAAGGCGTAAGTTCCATTTTATTTAAACTTCCTGTGCTAAAATTAAGTGTAATAATCCCATCGTATGTTGTTCCCCATTCATTCTGCACCGCTCCTGCAGGAATAGTTAGAGTGTATTGTGTGTTTGGCTTTAATGCTTTAGCGTGATTTATATATAAAATTTTATCTTGACAATATGGAGTTATTGCATATTCTTCTCCACCACCGACTAATTTTATAGAGGAGGCATTTCCTGCCAATTTCACATTAAGAGAGTATGTGATTTGTGGTACTGGCAGTACACTCA
>CAVKNF010000042.1:0-15871 GCA_963657415.1 bacterium
CGTGAGTCATCTCATGACCGATAACCACACCGATGGCACCATAGTTGAATGCGTCGTCAGCCTTGGCATCGAAGAACGGTGGCTGAAGTATACCTGCAGGGAAGCAGATTTCATTAGTCGTAGGATTATAGTAAGCATTCACTGTCTGCGGAGTCATGTGCCACTCGTCGCGGTCTACAGGTTTACCTGCAGTCTCCTCGATATGCTGCTTGTTGCGGAAAAGGCGTGCCGCCATGATATTCTCAAAGAGCGACTTGTCTTTGTCTACCACCAGGCCACTCATGTCCTTCCACTTGTCAGGATAACCTATCTTTACGTAGAAAGTAGAGAGTTTGTCGAGAGCCGCAGCTTTGGTCTCCTCGCTCATCCAGTCCTGAGCCTTGATGCGCTCGCCGAGTGACACCTGCAGATTTTCCACAAGAGTCTTCATGCGGGTCTTGCTTGACTCAGGGAAATAACGCTCACAATAGATCTTGCCCAAAGCCTGACCGAGCACCTGCTCTACTATTGAGGTGGCTTTCTTCCAACGCTCGTAATCCTGCTTGCGACCGTTCATCACCTTACCGTTGAACTCGAAAGATGCAGCTGCAATCTCGTCGCTCAGATATGGCAGAGAACTCTGTATGAGGTCCCACTCCATCATGGCACGGAGTTCGTCGGCAGTAAGCATAGCCACAATCTTGTCTGCAGCGGCAAGGAATTCAGGCTGGCCCACAACGAGAGTCTGCATATATTGAGTCTGTATGCCCTCTGCATTCTCCATCTGTGTCAGGCGGAGGTTAGGATAGCTCTTCTCAAACTCCTCGAGAGTCACCTTATTATAGTTTTTCTCCACATCACGCATGTCGGTCTTGCTCTTTGACGCGATGGCGAGCTGAGTCTCTATGCGCATGATGGACTCCATCTTCTGCGAAGCCTCAGTCCAAGAGAAGCCGAAGAGTTGAAACATTCTCACGATGTGCTTCTTGTATTCGTTGCGGATATTTGCCGTAGCATCATCATTGTCAAGATAATATTCCTTCTCGCCGAGTGAGAGTCCGCCCTGATAGATATTCAGGATATTGTTCTTGGAATCCTTCTCGTCTGCACCGATATATGCGCCGTAAGGCACGCCGTAACCGAATGCCGCATACTTGAGCTGTATGGCCTGCAGTGCAGCTTTATCTCCAGCCGCCTCCATCTCTAATATATAAGGCTTTACGGGATTTACTCCTTCCTTGTTTCTGCGCACGGAATCCATAGCGAGCTTATACAAATCGCTTATCTTCTGCTCGAGGCTGCCTTTGGCATATTTGCCCTTGTTGAGTTCGTTGAGTATCGCATTGATGCGCTTGTTGTTCTCAAGAGCCAGACGGTCGAAAGAACCGAAACGCGAGTAAGCTGCAGGCAGTGGATTATTCTTCATCCATCCGCCACAGGCAAACTCATAGAAATCGTCTGCCGGACGTGCATTCTTGTCGAGATTCTTTATGTCGATGCCCGACTTCAGTTGTGCCATGGAGGGCGCTGCTGCCATTGCCATGATTGCCATTGTTAGAATTGTCTTTCTCATATTTACTATTGTAGTTTTTTACTTTCTTCTTCCAGTTGTTCCGACAGGGAAGTCCATTTCAGTTCCTCGTCATCAAGTTTTGCCTTGGTGTCGGTATATTCGTTGACGAGTTCCATGTTGGAGGCATTTGCCGGGTCATAGAGGATGACGTCAAGTTCGTGTATGCGGGTTTCCAGTTTCTCTATCTTTGACTCGCTCTCCTTGACAGCCTTCTGCAGGCGGTTTATCTTCTTCTGTATCTCTTTCCTTTCGGCATAAGAAATGGTCGACTGTGGTTCGGCATTCTTCGGCTCAGGTTGTTTGGGCTGCTCCTGCTCCACTTTCTTGCTATTGTGAAGCATGGCATCGATGGAGGTTTGTGAGGTCTCTTCTTCTGCCTTGCCAGCTGATGCCGACAGACTGCGCAACCAGTCGTAGATGCCACCGAGATGCTCGCGCACCTTGCCACCGCCAAACTCATACACCTTGTCTACGAGTTCGTCGAGGAATTCGCGGTCGTGGCTCACCACTATGGCTGTGCCGTCAAATGCCTTTATGGCTTCCTTCAGCACATCCTTGGACCGCATATCGAGATGATTGGTAGGCTCATCGAGGATAAGCAGGTTGACTGGTTCCAAGAGCAGTTTAATCATCGCCAGTCGGCTTCTCTCGCCACCGCTCAGCACTTTCACCTTCTTGTCGGAAGCCTCGCCTCCAAACATGAATGCGCCGAGTATGTCGTTGATACGGAGCCTTATCTCGCCCTTCGCCACATTGTCGATGGTCTGAAATACGGTGAGGTCTTCGTCAAGCAACTGCGCCTGATTTTGTGCGAAATAGCCTATCTGCACATTGTGTCCCACCTTGAGTGTGCCACCAAAGGGTATCTCATTCATGATACACTTCACCAGAGTAGACTTACCCTCGCCGTTGCGTCCCACGAATGCCACTTTCTCGCCACGCTTTATGGTGAGGTTGACGTCATGGAATACGTTGTGGTCGCCATAGGTCTTCTCCACATCCTTGCATATGACGGGATAGTCGCCGCTGCGCAGACAGGGAGGAAACTTCAGTCGCAAGGCCGATGTATCCACCTCGTCAATCTCTACGGGTACTATCTTCTCCAACTGGCGTATGCGCTGCTGCACCTGTATGGCTTTAGTGGCTTGATAGCGGAAACGCTCTATGAATGCCTTGGTGTCGGCTATTTCCTTTTGTTGGTTTTCATATGCACGGAGTTGCTGCTCACGACGCTCGGCACGGAGCTTAACGTATTCGTCATACTTTACCTTATAATCTACTGTATGACGGCAGGTTATCTCTATAGTGCGATTGGTTACGTTATTGATAAAAGCGCGGTCGTGACTTACCAACACGACAGCCTTGGCACTTTGCACGAGGAACTGCTCGAGCCACTGTATACTCTCGATGTCGAGGTGGTTGGTAGGCTCATCCAAAAGGAGTACGTCGGGCTTGCGGAGAAGTATCTTCGCCAACTCTATTCGCATTCGCCAACCGCCGGAGAACTCCTTCGTGGGGCGGTCGAAGTCGCTACGCGAGAAACCAAGTCCGGTGAGTGTGCGCTCCAATTCGGCATCCTGATTCTCTGCGCCCGTCATCACCAAGCGGTCATATTCATTGGTGTATTTCTCCACGAGAGCCATATACTCATCACTCTCATAGTCAGTGCGCTCGGCTATCTCCTTTTCCAATGCCTTCACCTTTGCCTCGAGAGCCGCCACTGAGGAGAATGCCTTTTGTGCCTCTTCCCTCACAGTGGTGTCGTCCTGCAGTTTCATGACCTGCGGAAGGTAGCCCACAAGGGTGTCATTGGGAATGGATACCGACCCTGATGTCGGTGTCTGGATGCCGCTTAATATTTTGAGCATGGTGGATTTACCTGCGCCGTTCTTGCCCACAAGGGCAATGCGGTCACGGTCGTTGATGACAAAACTCACGTTCTCCAGCAACGGACGTGCAGAAAATTCCACCGTTAAATTGTCTACAGAAATCATATAATGCAAAGATACTTTAATTTGCTGAAGTATTCAAGGATTTTAATTACTTTTGCACTTCACGAACAGTTATCGAACGATATATGAACAATTTCTCACAATACATTGCCACCTCTCTGAGTCTCGACATCAAGGGCGTGGACAACACCTTGCAACTGCTCTCTGAGGGTTGCACCATACCATTCATAAGCCGCTACCGCAAGGAGAAGACGGGAAATATGGATGAGGTGCAGATTGCGGAAATAAGCAATCTCAACGACAAGCTCACCGAACTGCAGAAGCGCAAGGAGACTATCCTGAAGACTATCGACGAACAGGGGAAGTTGAATGACAGACTGCGCCAGAAGATAGAGGACTGCTGGAACGCCACCGAACTGGAGGACATCTATCTGCCATACAAGCCCAAGCGACGCACTCGTGCGCAGATTGCCCGTGAACAGGGACTGGAACGCCTTGCCACCACCATATTGTTGCAGCGTGAACAGAATCCGCAGAGGTTTGCGTCGCAGTTTGTAAAAGGTGACGTGAAGGACACCGAGAGTGCTATAAAGGGTGCACTCGACATCATCGCCGAACAGGTGAGCGAGGACCAGCGCTCGCGCCAGCAGATGCGCAATGTCTTTACTCGCGGTGCCGTCATCACATCCAAGGTGGTGAAAGCGAAGAAAGACCTTGACGAGGCTCAGAAATACTCTGACTACTTCGACTGGTCGGAACCACTCAAGCGCTGTTCCTCGCACCGTCTGCTTGCCATGCGCCGTGGCGAGAACGACGGCATACTGAGGATTTCGATTTCTGCCGACGAGGACGAATGCCGCAACAGGTTGCAGCGGTTGTTTGTGCGTGGCTATGGAGCATGCTCCAAACTCGTGGAGGAGGCCATCGACGACTCCATGAAACGTCTGCTTGCGCCGTCTATAGAAACGGAGTTTGCAGCTTCTTCCAAAGAGAAAGCCGACGAAGAGGCGATAAAGGTTTTTTCGGAGAACCTAAGACAATTATTGCTCTCTGCTCCACTCGGACAGAAACGCGTGATGGGCATAGACCCGGGATTTCGCACGGGGTGCAAGATAGTGTGTCTCGATGCCCAGGGCAATCTGCTCTATCACACAGTGTTGCCACTCTCCAACCGCATCGGTGGCGACACCATAATAAAGTTGGCTAAGAAATATCAGACGGAGGCTTTCGCCATAGGCAATGGTACGGCTTCGCGAGAGACTACGGACTACATAAAGTCGCTTGCCTTCGACAGCAATATCGACCTGTTTGTGGTGTCTGAGGACGGTGCATCCGTCTACTCTGCTTCCAAGGTGGCGCGCGACGAGTTTCCCGATGAGGATGTCACCGTGAGGGGTGCCGTGAGCATAGGCCGACGCCTTATGGACCCGTTGGCGGAACTTGTAAAGATAGACCCGAAGAGCATCGGTGTGGGACAATATCAGCATGATGTGGACCAGACGAAACTCAAGAAGAGTCTGGACCAGACGGTGGAGAGTTGTGTGAACACCGTTGGCGTGGACGTCAACACGGCATCGCAGCATCTGCTCACTTATGTGTCGGGTCTCGGACCTACTCTCGGCAAGAGCATCGTGGACTATCGAAAGGAGCACGGGGCTTTCCGCTCAAGGGCCGAACTGAAGAAAGTGCCGCGCCTCGGTCCAGCCACTTTCCAGCAGTGTGCGGGATTCCTGCGCATAACAGACGGCAAGAATCCTCTCGACAACAGTGCCGTGCACCCAGAGTCTTACTCCATCGTGGAGCGCATGGCGAAGGATCTCAATGTGAAGATTGCTGACCTCATCGGCAACAAGAGTCTCATAAAGAGTATTGACGCCAAGAGGTATACGGGAGGTGACATCGGTCTGCCTACCGTCAACGACATTCTCTCGGAACTCGAAAAACCGGGACGCGACCCGCGCGGCAATATAGAGGTATTTGAGTTTGACCCTAACGTGAAGACTCCCGACGACCTCATCGCGGGGATGATTCTGCCGGGCATAGTGACCAACATCACCAATTTCGGAGCCTTCGTCGACATCGGTGTGCATCAGGACGGACTGGTGCATGTGTCACAACTCTCCGACCGCTTCGTGAAAGACCCCAACGAGGTGGTGCACCTCCATCAGCACGTCAAGGTGAAAGTCCTTGATGTGGACAATGTGCGCAAGCGCATCAGCTTAACGATGAAAGGCATCTAGGTTCATCGGGCAACGCACCTAGGTGCATAAACCAACGCACCTAGGTGCATAAGCCAACGCACCTAGGTGCATAAGCAAATGCACGTACGTCCATCAGGCGACGGACGTACGTGCATCAAAAAGATAAGGATTGTGCTTTGGGAAAATGCCGCGGCAATGTCTCCTTAGTTATTTCGTTTCTATCTCCTCCTTCATATCTATGAACTGTTTCTTGTCGTCATAGAACTCATACTGAAGGTAGGCCAATTTCTGTGATGGCACGATGTTGAATCCAAATCCGTATTTCATCTGCCATTTGCGTTTCATAGACCATACACCCTGATTGATATAAGCTGCAACATAAGGGTGTACATACAAAGTAAATTTCCTGATACCGATCTTCAATACCAGTTGGCTTATCTTTCTTTCCAACTGGTCTGTAAACAGCAGGCTCGACTTTATCTTTCCTTTGCCGAAACATGTCGGACAGGTCTCCTCCACATTGACATTGCTTGCCGGACGCACACGCTGACGCGTGATCTGCATCAATCCAAACTTACTGAGCGGCAGTATGTTGTGACGTGCACGGTCATCCTGCATGTTCTTGCACATGCGCTCGTAGAGCAACTGGCGGTCTTCGGCAAGATTCATGTCGATGAAGTCAACGACTATGATTCCTCCCATATCACGCAGACGCAGTTGCCTTGCCAATTCGTCGGCGGCACCGAGATTCACCTCCAGTGCATTCTGCTCCTGTCCGTTTTCAGCCTTTGTGCGGTTGCCGCTATTCACGTCGACAACATGCAGCGCCTCCGTCTGTTCTATCACGAGATAGGCGCCATGCTTGTAGTTTACAGTCTTTCCGAAACTTGACTTTATCTGTCTTGTGACGTCATAATTGTCGAATATAGGCACCTTGCCTGTGTAAAGTTTCACGATGTCCACTTTATCGGGTGCTATAAACGAGATGTAGTCCTTTATTTCGTTGAGGACTCCTTCATCATTTACATAAATGTTCTTGAAGCTTGGATTGAAGATGTCGCGTATGAGCGCTATAGCCCTACTCTGCTCTTCATATACGAGCTGTGGTCTCTGCTGGGTTTTCTGCACCTTTGTCAGGGTCTGTTCCCAACGCTGGTAGAGAGCCTTCAGTTCGGTGTCGAGTTCCGCCACACGCTTTCCCTCTGCCACAGTGCGCACGATGACACCACAGTTTTGCGGTTTTATGCTGTGTATGAGCTGCTTGAGTCGTGCACGCTCTTCACCGCTTTTAATTTTGCTTGACACCGACACCTTGTCGCCGAAAGGCATAAGGACAAGATAACGACCGGCAAACGAGAGTTCGCTGGTGAGTCGCGGTCCCTTGGTGTTGATGGGTTCCTTGACAATCTGCACCAGCACCTCCTGGTCTTTCGCCAGAGTGTTTTGCACGCTTCCGTCCTTTTTCAGATCAGGCAGTCGGCTTGCTTTGGCAAAAGGATAGAGTCTCTTGCGGTCACTCTGTACCTGCTTCAAGTATTTCGCATAGGAGTCAAACTGGCTCCCCAAATCCAAATAATGAAGAAAAGCCTCACGATCACAACCCACGTCAACAAACGAGGCATTGAGCCCCGGCATCAGTTTCTTTACTTTTGCAATGTAGATGTTGCCGACAGAAAAAGAGGCAGAACGCGGTTCGGTCTGATATTCCACCAGTCGCTTGTCTTCCAAGAGCGCGATGGAAATGTCTTTCTGCTGGACATCAATTACAATTTCACTTGTCATTTCGTTTTCCTTTTCTTTCAATTTCTTTCAGTTATGAAAATCTTTCGGTTATGAAAAAGGGGCATGCCAAGATGTTCATGACAAACATGTTGACATACCCCTTCGTCAGAACGACTTTCTTAGACTGTCAAAGAGCCTTATTTGCTCTTGTGTCTGTTCTTGCGAAGTCTCTTCTTGCGCTTATGAGTAGCCATCTTGTGGCCCTTTTTCTTCTTACCGTTTGGCATACTTGTTAGTTTTAAAAATTAATATATTAATGTTAACGTTTTTACTTTGACATAGCCTCAACAAACTCGTTGGCTGGCTTGAAGTGAGGAATATCGTGTGCAGGGATGTCGATAGTAGTGTTCTTGGTGATGTTTCTACCAGTCTTTGCTGCACGGTGCTTGATGTTGAAGCTACCGAATCCGCGGAGGTACACATTCTCTTTATTGTTTACGAGGCTGTCCTTCACGTTTACCATAAAACTCTCTACTACAACAGAAACCTGCGATTTGTCAAGTCCTGTCTGCGATGCAATCTTGGCTATCAATTCTGCTTTAGTCATATCTAATTGTTTTCTTTATATGTTTCCTGCCTTAATGGTGATAAAACATGTCTTTCACCGCATCCGCATCGTGTTTCATACGGAAAGCAGATGCAAAGGTAAAGATTTTAAGCGGGATATGAAAATTTATTCCGTCATTTTTTGATTATTTCCATAAAAAGTAGGCAGTTACACCTTACAATATGCTAAAGCGGAGCTAAGATCAGCGGTTGAGGAAATTCTCCACTATAGTCTTGCCCTCGGGAGTGAGCACGCTTTCGGGATGAAACTGTATGCCGTGGATGTCATATTCCTTATGGCGCAGCGCCATTATCTGACCCTCGTCGCTCTCGGCGGTAATCTCCAGACAGTCGGGAAATCCATCCTTGTCGACCACCCACGAGTGGTAGCGACCCATGGTGATGCGCTCGGGCATGCCATCAAAGATATAGTCGTTGCCAAACTGTGTGCCTTCGGTTGCCACACCATGAAACACGTCGGTGAGATTGGTGAGCTTTCCACCAAACACCTCGCCTATGGCCTGGTGGCCAAGGCAGACGCCGAGCATGGGTTTCTTGCCTGCATATGTGCGGATTACGTCAAGGAGCAGTCCTGCTTCCGATGGTATGCCAGGTCCTGGCGAGAGTATTATCTTGTCGAAGGCTTCCAGTTGGGGAAGTTCAAACTGGTCGTTGCGATAAACGGTCACGTCGGCACCGAGTTCCTTTACCAAATGACTCAGGTTATAGGTAAACGAGTCGTAGTTGTCGATTATTACGATAGACTTTTTCATGTTACATGTCCTCCGCCATTAATATTGCCTTGCGCAGTGCGCCAAGTTTGTTGTTAACTTCCTGCAGTTCATATTCCTCGTTGCTCTTTGCCACTATGCCGCCACCGGCTTGAAACCACAGTTCGCCGTTGCGGCTCACAAATGTACGGATGGTGATGGCTTGGTTGAGGCTGCCGTCGAAACCTATGCTGCCGATGCATCCGCCATAGGCACCGCGGTTGTGTGGTTCATATTCCGATATGAGTTGCATGGCACGCACCTTAGGAGCACCCGAGAGTGTGCCTGCAGGGAATGTGTCGATGAATGCCTTTATCGGGTCTGCTCCCTCGTCGAGGTCGCCGCTGACACGGCTCACGAGATGTATGACGTGGGAATAGAACTGCATGTCCTTGTAGAAGTCCACCTTCACGTTGTGGCAGTTGCGCGAGAGGTCATTTCTGGCCAAGTCCACCAGCATCACGTGCTCGGCATTCTCCTTGGGGTCATTCTTCAGGTAGAGGGCATTCTTGCGGTCTTGCTCCATGTCGCCTGTGCGCTTTGTGGTGCCGGCAATAGGGTCGATGTAGGCTTTGCGTCCCTCTATGCGACAATGGGTCTCGGGCGAAGAACCGAAGATGCGGAAACCGCCGAAGTCCATATAGAACAAGTATGGCGAGGGGTTTATGCTGCGCAGAGCGCGATAGAGTTTGAAGTCGTCGCCCTCGTATTTCTGTATGAAGCGTCGGGAGAGAACTATCTGAAACACGTCGCCACGCAAGCAGTGCTGTATGCCACGGCGTATGTTTGCTTTGTGCTCCTCATCAGTCAGAGTGCTGACATAATCGCCCACGGGATGGAAACCGTAAGTGTGGTAAGGACGTCTGTTGACCCATTTCTCCATCTCGTCAAGACTATCGGTCTCACCGTCGGAAAGGAGTTCGACGAGGGTCAGTTTGTTGTTGAAGTGGTCAAAGACATACACATACTTATATAATATGTAAAGCATGTCCGGGGCATCGTTCTTCGCCTGAGTCTCATCCTTCACAGCGATGTTTTCGAAATAGCGCACGGCATTAAAGGAGGTGTAACCGTAGAGTCCGCAATATTTTGCTTCCTCGCCCGTCACCGCAAACTCGTGCAGGAAGGCATTTATCGCCTTGTCGGCACGATAGTCGGCATTCACCTCATGCTCCGCCTTCTTGCCGTCAGGAAAATGGCTTACCGCCACACCATGCTCTATGCTCACGCTCGCTATGGGGTTGACGCAGATAAACGACTTGCTGTTTTCGCCTCCGTGATAATCAGAACTCTCCATGAGCGACGACTGCGGATAGAGGTCGCGCACCTTGAGGTAGACACTCACAGGTGTCTCCATGTCGCCCAATATGGTCTTGCTGACCGTATGATATCTATACATTTTTGAAATCGTTTTGATGTTTGAGATATGTGTCGAGGTCTTTGTCGCCACGTCCTGACACGGTCAGCACGACGACATCCTCTGGTTTCAGTTCATTCTTTATCTTAGGCAATAGCGCCAGCGCATGGGCACTCTCCAAGGCGGGTATGATACCCTCGGTGCGTGTCAGTTCGTAGGCTGCTGCGAGAGCCTCATCGTCATTGGCGGCAAGCACCTTGGCACGTCCCGTCTCATAGAGGTTGCAATGGAGAGGACCCGTACCGGGATAGTCAAGTCCGGCAGAGATAGAGTATGGTTCGATAATCTGTCCGTCCTCTGTCTGCATGAGCATTATCTTTGACCCGTGGAGTATTCCCTTGGTACCCACCTCGAGCGAAGCGGCTGTCTTGTCGGTGTCGAGACCAAGTCCACCTGCTTCGCCGAGCACTATCTTCACACGCTCGTCGTCAAGATAATGGTAAATGGTGCCGGCGGCATTGCTTCCGCCTCCCACGCAGGCGATGAGATAGTCGGGATAGTCGCGTCCTATCTTCTCCTGCAACTGCCATTTTATCTCTTCGGATATCACGCTCTGGAGTTTTGCCACCATCTCGGGATAAGGATGCGGTCCCACAGTAGAACCGATGATATAGAATGTGTCGGAGGGATGGCAGCACCAGTCGCGTATGGCCTCGTTGGTGGCATCCTTCAGAGTCTTGTTGCCACTCTCCACAGGGTGCACGGTGGCTCCGAGCATCTTCATGCGCTCCACGTTGACATGTTGGCGTTGCACGTCGAGAGCTCCCATATAGACTGTGCAGGGCATGTCCATCAGGGCGCATGCCGTAGCCGTAGCCACGCCGTGCTGACCGGCACCAGTCTCGGCTATGATGCGAGTCTTGCCCATCTTCTTGGCCAGGAGTATCTGTCCCAAGGCATTGTTAATCTTATGAGCACCAGTGTGGTTGAGGTCTTCACGCTTAAGATAAAGTTGGCATCCATACTTCTCACTCATGCGCTTGGCATAGTAGAGAGGTGACGGACGACCCACATAGTCTTTCAGCAGGGAGTGAAACTCCGTCTTAAACTCGTCACTTTCAAGGATTGGAAGATATGCCTCCTTGAGGTCTTCCACCGTCTTGTATAATATCTCGGGGATATAGGCACCACCGAAGTTGCCATAAAATCCGTAATCGTCAACTGTATATTTTCCCATAATACTCTATTTGCTTAATGCGTCAAACAATTCGTCAAGTGCCTTGTCGGCATCCTTTGTCTGGTCGAGCAAGGTCACAAACTTGCTGCCGATGATGGCTCCGGCGGCGTTGTCCTGGGCCGACTCGAGGGTCTGCTTGTTGCTTATGCCGAAACCTATCATGCGCGGATTGCGCAGATGCATGGCGTTGATGCGGTGGAAATATTCCTGCTTGGCATCGTCAAAACTCTTCTGAGCTCCAGTCGTGGCTGCAGACGACACCATGTAGACAAATCCGTCGGTATTGGCATCGATGAATCGGATGCGCTCCTCGCTGGTCTCAGGCGTGATAAGCATGATGACGCGGATGTCATACTTGTCGGCCACGGGTTTGATGTATTCCTGATAATCCTTGAAAGGCAGGTCGGGGATGATGGTGCCCGACGCGCCACACTCAGCGCAACTCTTGAAGTAATCCTCTATACCATACTGCATTACAGGGTTCAGATAACCCATCAGTACAAGCGGAATGCTAACCTCATCCTTTATCTCACGCAACTGCGAGAAGAGGAGTTTTAGCGACATGCCATTGCGCAGAGCCTTTGTGGCGGCATCCTGGATGACAGGACCGTCGGCCATAGGGTCAGAGAAGGGCACTCCCACTTCTATCATGTCGATGCCACGGCGCTCGAGCGTTCTGATAACTTTGCCCGTGCCCTCGAGTGTAGGATGTCCCGCACAGAAATAGAGCGAGAGCAACTTGCGGTCTTTGCTGTCCGCGAAAAGTTTGTTTATCTTGTTCATTGTCTTCTTATCTTGTCTATGAATTGTTTCAGTTTATCTATATCTTTTACGGCTGGCGCCGTCTCAAACTTTGAGTTCAAGTCTATGCCTATGCACTTAGGATGGTGAAAAGCCAGCACCTCGTCGGCATCGTCGGGTCCTATGCCTCCGCTCAACAGGAACGGTATGTCGCCGTCATAGGCATCGAGCATCGACCAGTCAAATTTTCTGCCGCTGCCTCCCACTGATGCGCATTTGGTGTCAAAGAGGAACATGTCTGCCACGTCCTTGTATTCGCGCCATCGCTTCACGTCGTCAGCCTCGCGTATGCTCAGAGCCTTGATGACCTTCACGTCGGGTGCGATGTCGGGAATGAGTGTGCGCTTAAGGTTGTCTATATAGACGGGCGACTCATCACCGTGGAGTTGGATGTAGTCGAGGTGATAGTTGTAGACCTGAGTTATCACCGTCTGTGGCATCTCGTCGACAAACACCCCCACTCTTTTTACTCTCTCACCAACCGCATTGTCATTGATGTCGGCATTCGCCCTATCGGGGATGATGCCGGCACGGATGGGAATGTTCTTCACATAGCGTGGACTACCTTGCCAGAAGATGAATCCCATGAAGTCGATGCCGAGTGACATCACGTCGCGAATATTCTCCGCGTCACGCATTCCACAAACTTTTATCTTCATAATTGCTATATTACATTTATAGTAGGTGCTGCGGCCTCACTACACCCATGTTTGAGTGAACAATGGTAATCATAGGAGGTACAGCGCCCTCGCTGTACCATTTGCTTGAGTTTTCTTACTCAAGATGAGCAAAGCGAGGACGCTTCGCCTACTATGGTCACCTTCGTTTTCCCTAAGTGGTACGGCGGGGGCGCCGTACCTCCTAATGGTCACCTTCTGATATTTTCATCTTTCAATATTTCAATATTTCAATATTTCAATATTTCAATATTTTAATCTTCCGATGAACTCTTTCAGGGACTCACCGGGATTGTCAGTCTTCATGAAACACTCTCCGATGAGGAATCCCCTAAAGCCTGCCTCGTGGAGCATCTTCACCGTGTCGGGATTGCTTATGCCGCTCTCGCTGACCTTGCACACACCTTCGGGCAGTTGCTCTGCCAGGCGGAAGGAGTTATTCACATCGGTGACGAATGTACCCAGGTTGCGATTGTTGATGCCATACATGTCTGGCTCCAGTTCGGCATATTCGAAGTCGCGGTCATTGTGCATCTCCAAAAGCACCTCAAGTCCTATCTCGTGGGCTGTATGGAGCAAGCTGCGGCATTCCTCTTTCGTCAGGTCTGCTGCTATGAGCAGTGCAGCCGACGCACCGCATAGGCGTGCCTGGAAGAGTTGGTATTCGTCGATGACGAAGTTTTTGTAGAGTATAGGTATCTCCACCCCACTCTTTCGTGCCGTGACAATAAACTCGTCTTCGCCGCCGAAATATTTCTCATCGGTGAGGATGCTCAGCGCCGACGCTCCGTTGTGCTGGTAAGAGAGAGGTATCACGTCGGCCTTACCCTCCTCCTTTATCCATCCCTTCGACGGCGACTTACGCTTGAATTCCGCTATTATACCGCTTTGCGACTTCATCAAGGCATCACGCATCGAGGGTTGCTTGGTGTCGAGCATCTGCTCCACCTTCTTATATAATAAGGCTGGAGTCATCTGCTCCTTATAGCGAGCCACTTCTACGCGCTTCCACGCCACTATCTCTTCGAGTATATCTTTCATTATGAATTGATTTCGATAAACTTGTTCAATGTCTGCAGAGCTTTACCGCTCTCGAGCGATTCACGTGCTATGGCGAGACATTCGTCTATGGATTTCTTGCCTGCTTCATACACCTGGATGGCGAAAGCAGCGTTGGCAAGCACCACATTCTTCTGCGACTCTGTGGCACGGTTGCCGAGTACATCGTCGAAGACTTTTGCCGCATCTTCCTTGGTAGACGAAGACTGTCCGCAGATATCCTCAGGCTTTGCCACAGGGAATCCGAGAGCAGCAGGACTGAACACCTTGGCATAGTCCTTTGTCGTCACCTTGAAGTCGCCCGTGAGCGAAATCTCGTCATAACCGTCTATGGAGTTCACGATGCCGTAGTCAATGCCCATCTTCTGATAGACGCTATTGTAGAGTCGCATCTGGTCGAGCGTAGCCACGCCGAGCAACTGTGACTTTGGTTGCGAAGGATTGACAATAGGACCGAGCAGATTGAAGAATGTGGGGAAAGAGATGTTCTTTCTCACTGGGGCAACAAACTTCATCGCACTGGCGAAGAGCGGAGCGTGGAGATAGACGATGCCCGCCTCGTTGATGGAACGGTTGAGGGTGTTAAGGTCATTGGTAAACTTCACCCCGTGCTGCTGTATGACGTTGCTTGCACCGCTCACCGATGTTGCAGCCACGTTGCCATGCTTTGCCACCTTGTAGCCGGCACCTGCCACTACGAAGCATGCGCAGGTGGAGATGTTGAAAGTATTCTTCTGGTCGCCGCCTGTGCCCACAATGTCGATATAACGTGGCGCATCGAGGATGGCGGGCACACCCGTCTTGAGTATTCCGTCACGAAATCCGAGCAGTTCGTCCACAGTGATGCCACGCATCTGTATGCCCGTGAGCAATGCCGCAATCTGTTCCGTGGGGTAACGGTTTTCTGTTATGCCGACGATGATGTCGCAGGCTGTGTTGCGGTCGAGTGTCTCCTGGTTAAGTATTCTTCCGAGAATCTCTTTCATAATAGTTTACTGTTTTATGTTGTTATTTGTTCTTTGACGTGTATTAATGAAAAAGGCCTGTCGTGATTTACGGCAGGCCTTCTGGTATATCTTTCTTTTGTTTCTACCCATACGAAGGAGCGACTCACGACTTTATTTAAATCTTGAGTTACGCCACCACCATGCTGTAGATAGAAAATTAATCATATTGTCACGCTTTGTTTTGTTTCGATTGCAAATTTACACAAATTATTTGAACTTCCAAATAATTTCGCATAAAAAAGTATATTGCTCCTAAAACTCATTCACGGACTACATTCTTGAGACGGTCTCGCTGAGTGCTTTCCTCTTAAAATGATTAGGCAGGGGCTTTGCATCCTCAGCAGCAAAACCCAAGTCGAGCATCAGCGCAATCTCTTCATTCTCTGGAAGTCCGAGTGACTCATGCAGTTCATCAACCTGCAGATTGTTTATCCAACAACTGTCTACTCCAGCATTTGTAGCAGCGAGCATCATGTGGGTGGCAACTATGGTCACATCCTCCACACCAGTCTGGCGCTTTCCGTCTGGGAATGTGTAGACATTATTCTTGTCGTAAGCCACTACAAGCACAGTGGTGGCATGATATCGGCAAGGCGAGGCAGCATCGACCTTTGCCAGTCCTGCCTCCGACTGAATGACATAGATGTGCTGTTCCTGCAGATTCTTTGCCGTCGGAGCCAAGCGTCCAGCTTCAAGGATCCTATTGAGTTGTTCCTCACTTATTGTTTTGTCAGCGTCATACTTCTTGCAAGAATAGCGCTTTTCTATAACTTCCGTATATTCCATATTTCATGTTCAAGGTGAGTTCTACAATATGCATGACAAATAAGGGGAAAACACTTTTATTGTGTCTTCCCCTTCTCTTTTATCTTTAGTTCTAAAGAATGCTTTCTTTATTTGAAGAAGTCCTTAACATCCTCGTTAGGAACC
>CAVKNF010000043.1:0-12545 GCA_963657415.1 bacterium
ACAAGGTGGACCCCAACGGCAAACTCATCCAGATGGTCTATGCTGACCAGAACCCTACATATCCTGCCACTACCGTTGACGCAGAGGTTGTCGGTGTGGGCAATGACGGCGAAATCGGCACAGAGGGGGCAAAGACTGGTGCCATCATACTTGCTCCCGCATCGGGAATACAGCAGACAAATGGAGGAGGCTTCGTAGTGTTGATGCCGTCATGCTCCACATATGGCATCTGCCTGTCAAGTGAAGACAACGTCTACGGTCAATTGATGAGCACGACTAATGCCGACACTGTATTCGGAGAATATGAAGTTCGCAAAGCATGGAGTATGTTCGGCAAATTTGGCGGTGCTGGTATCACTACAAAGACAGGATTGGAAACTTTTTCCAACGGTTACAATGACACTACCATCAAGTCAGACAGCCCCGTATATGTATACTTTAGAAATCTCAACAAGCATGAGGTCTACATCCACGGCATCAAGGTGACCACTCCAAAACAGGAGACAGCAGGCATCAGCAATATTGCCCAAACAGGCAACGCCACGACTGAGGTGTATACCGTCGACGGAGTGAAAGTATCCAAGGACAATCTTAAGTCGGGCGTATACATCCTGCGCAACGGCAACAGCACAAAGAAATATATCGTGAAGTAAACGTGTTTAACCTTTAAACAATAAGATTATGAAAAAGATTTTACTTACTGTAGTATCTGCACTGAGCGTCATGGGCGCCTTGGCTCAGACTGAACCAGCCATCACCTTTACGGCTGACGTTGACGGAAACGAAAGAGAACTGGAGGTAGCGCTGTCAGCCGACGGCACCGTACAGGTGGACTGGGGTGACGGCAACCTCGTGACTTCTTCCTCAATCGCAGCATTTGACGGATGGGAGGCTACAACTCTCACTGGCACAGTGAAGGGCGAAGGCACTGTGAAGGTGTATGGTGACAACATCATCTACTTCGGTTGCGTTTCCAAGGTTGACGGCGCACAGGTGTCGGCTCTCGACATTACCAACGCCACAGCACTGCAGCAACTCTATGCCAACGGCAACAAACTCACATCCATCGACCTGAGCAAGAACACTGCTCTGACTACCGTGGACCTGCAGAACAACCAGTTGGCCAACATCGACGTGACCAACAATGTCAATCTCACCAAACTCACTCTGAACAACAACCAGTTGTCATCTATCGACATCTCAAAGTGCCAGAGTCTGCAGACTATCTATCTCAGCGACAATAAGTTTGAGGGTACTCTCGACCTCTCCACCAACCCTGGTCTGAAGTCTGTATATTGCCTCAACAATGAGCTGACATCTGTCAACATGGGCAACAACACCGCCAAGAAACCTTACTTCAGTTTCAACTACAACAAGTTGACAAGTTTTGATGCTTCGGGCATCTCTGACATCGCCAACGGCACTCTCTTCCTCATTGGCAACCAACTCACTGAGTTCACCATGCCAGAGAATGGCATCAAGACTCTCAACCTTTCAAGTAACAAGTTCACCCTTGCTACATTGCCACGCTATTCTTCCACTAGATTTACCTATGCCCCACAGGCAGACCTGGCTGTAGAGGAAAGTTATAAGGTGAACGACGAGATAGATCTCTCGGCACAGACAGATGAGACCATCGCCACAGTGTATGCACTGGTAAAGGGTGACGGCACCGCTCTCACAGAGAATACCGATTACACCATTGCCGACGGAAAGGTGAAACTGCTGACTGTACAGGATGCTGCCTATGTGACAATGACCTCGGCATATTATCCTAAGTTCACTGGCACAAGCATCTACAAGACCACAACATTCAAGGTGGAGGACATTGCTGACGCCATCAGCGAGATTAATATAGATGCAAACGCAACAGTATACTCTATCGACGGCACCCGCGTCAAGGGTACAAGCATCCCTGCAGGCAAGGGCGTGTATGTGATCAAGACCAACGGCAAGACCTACAAGGTGGCAAAATAAAGACTGACTATCACATGATGAAAAGGAAATGTTTTCTGACATTCATGCTCGCCACCATGGCGCTGGCAGATGCGGAGGCATTCAATAACAACACAGGCGAACTGGGCAACACGGTGTGCTTTGTCCGGTTCGCCGATGAAGATGCCGATGCCTTTGAGAATACTACAGCCCACTACGGACAACTCTTCAATGGCAATGCATCTGCAGACAACTCCGTCTACAACTACTTCTCACAGGCTTCCTATGGTCAACTGCAATGGACCAGCACTTTCTTCCCCACGGAGAGCGACGGCGCGATAAAGTCATATAAGGCTAAGTACGAGCGTGCCTATTACCAGAAATATGATGCCACGCTGCGCCCGTCGGGCTATCAGTCCGACACCGAGGGAGAGGCTCGCATGCAGGCTCTCGTCAGGGAGATAGCGACGTATCTGTCGGCTGACGTGACTGATGCTTCTGTCATAGACCGCAATGACGACGGATTTGTAGACAACCTCTGCATCGTATTTAGCGGACAGTCAGAACTGAGCAACAAGCGAGGCATACTGTGGCCTCAACGCAAAGACCTCGCTCTGCCCGACGAGAAGGCCATCTATGTGAGAGGAAAGAAACTCGTGGGATATCTGATGGTCTTTGATGCCGCCAACGGATATGACAGCAACTTCAATGGCATAGCACTCAACACGGGTGTGCTGTGTCATGAGATGTCGCACTCGCTGGGCACCTATGACCTTTACCACACATCGGGAAGTCTCAACCCCGTGGGTGTGTGGGACCTTATGTCTGACAACCAGGCAGCGGCTCAGGGCATGACAGCCTATACTAAATACCGTTACTGCAAGTGGATAGACGAAATACAGGAGATATCCGAGGCGGGCACATATACGCTCAATCCCGTCAACGGCACGTCAAAGGACAACATAGCCTACAAGATAAAACCCGTGGGGCATGACGAATATTTCGTCGTGGAATACCGCAAGCAGGAGGGCTTTGATGCAAACCTACCATCATCGGGTCTGCTCGTCTATCGCATCAATCCTGACTACACGGGAGGCAATGTCAACTACAACGGCACCACACGCCTCGACGAACAGTATATCTTCCGTCCTGGTGGCACCCTGACTGCCGACGGCGACTTGTCGAAAGCCACGCTAAGCAGCGACTACGGACGCACAAGCATAGGAGGCGACGCCTCGCTGAAGGCTTTCTATAGCGACGGCACGGAGGCCCCCTTTGCCATCAGCGACGTGTCGTCATGTGGCAACACCATATCCTTCCGTCTGCTATCCATGACCCAACATCTGGTGCTCTCTGACACAGACATCCGCATGGCAGGCAAAGCCAACAGTTCGGCATCGGTGAAGATATCGTCTGACGAGGCTTGGACCATCTCCGCTCTTCCCGACTGGCTCTCTGCCAGCACAACATCGGGCACAGGCTCTGCCGATGTTGTCTTCACAGTCAACAGCGACAATGAGACTGCGCAGGACCGCTCGGCAGAGATAACCGTCAAAGGCGAGAATGAGATCCTGACGCTTGTGGTGACACAGGCATCGGGCATTATCACAGCGCCCTCCGACCTCAAGGCTGAGATAGAAGGCAAATGCGTATCGCTGAGTTGGACTGCCGCCTCTGCAGACAAGGTGATATTCGCCGATGATTTCGAGAATACCGACAATCCCAATGGTTGGACGATATCAACTACTGGCGACCGTGGCTGGAGATGGGAAAAGGGTACGCCCGGCAAGGGTTACTACCGCCCATATGAAGGCAACTATGCCGCAACAGTGTATTACGCATGGGAAGACGAGCATCAGGACGAGTATTTCACATCGTCTGCCTTTGCTGGTGGCAAGACTTTGCGCTTCTATTCGCGCACAAATGCCGCTGGGGCAACGCCTAAGAATCCTCCTTACTATAATGTGGAGGTGAGCAGCGACAACGGCACGACCTGGACTCCCATATTCAATGCCTTGACTGACTGCACCAAGGAGCAGTCTGGCAAATATGCGCTCATCACACTCGACCTCACGGACTACATGTCGGCAGAGATGAAGGTGCGATTCCATTGCTACGACACCGACGACATGGGACTGAGTTACTATTGGCAGATTGACAATCTGGAGATTACGGGCGAGAATCCGTCATATGCCATCGGCGGATATGCCGTCTATCGCAACGGAGTGGAGATAGCCACCACAGGCAGCACGACATATAATGACTGGCAACCTGCAGATGGCGAGAATGTCTACCAAGTGCGCGCCATAGGCATATTCGGCCAGAGTTCATCGTCAAATGAGGTTTCTATCACCTATGACCCTACAGGCATAGACCTGGCACCTGCCTCTGACGAAACTCCCATAGCCATATACACCGCCAGTGGTCAGCGTCTGTCGTCAGTAAGCGAAATGAAAAAAGGAGGCATATATATAATAATGTATGACTCCGGACGCACCCGCAAGGTTGCGCGGTAGAAGGCTACAAACAAAAGCAATTATAGTAGTTGCAGCGTCCTCGCTGCAACTTTAATGGACAAAGCGAGGACGCTTCGCCTACTAAAGTTAGCATTTCATAGTAGGTGCAGCGTCCTCGCTGCACCCTCGCAAATAGGTAAAGCCTTGCAAGAGGCAGGCTTGATTATTGTAAAAATCTCGCTATGCGGATGCGCGCAAGGAGGTTCTTACAGAGATTTAACTGGCTTTGACAACAGTCGCCTATAGAGCCACCAGAAGGCGGGGATGAGGAAGATGTCGGCCATTACCCATGCCACGGGGTCACCAAAGCACACTCCCGTCCACTTCAGTGCTGGCACAAGCCAAAGACTAACTCCACAGCGCGCTATCATCTCCATCACGCCACTAAGCATGGAGAGGTTGCTATAGCCAAGACCCTGGATGCTGTATCTTAATATGACGAGCATGCCGAGGGCAGGATAGAAATAGTTGGCGATGCGCATAAACTGTGCTGCAAGAGCCACTACCTCTGCCTCACCTTTGTCGACAAAGAGCATCATCATATTGTCGGCAAAAGGATAGATGATGATGAAGGTGAAGACGAAATAGACGAGCATCATCTTTACGGCTGCACGCACGCCCTGTCCTATGCGGTCCATCTTCCTTGCGCCGAGGTTCTGTCCGCAATAGGTCGCCATTGCCACACCGATATTCTCAAATACACAAGTGAACAGATACTTTATACGTATGGAAGCGGTAAAGGCCGCCACATAGACAGTGCCCAGGGCATTGTTGGCACTCTGGAGCATGATGAGACCTATGCCCGTGATGGAGAACTGCAGTCCCATAGGCACGCCATTGTTGAGAAGTATGCTTATCTTCTTGTTGTCATAATCGCGCTCCTCGCCCTGCGGTATGAGTATCTGCATCTTCTTCTTTATATACCACACGCAAAGCGCCACGGAGAATCCCTGCGAAAGCCAGGTGGCAATGCCTGCGCCTTCCACTCCCATGCCCAGGATAAGTATCAGGATGGCATCGAGGATGATGTTTACTATGGAAGCGGTGATAAGGAAATAAAACGGTTGCTTGGAGTTACCCAATGCGCGTATCTGTCCTGACAGCAGATTATATGCCATGGTGAAGGGTATTGCAGCAAACTGCAGGAAGAGAAAGATGTAGGCATCATTAAACACTTCCTTGGGTGTGTTGACAAGGCGAAGGATTCTGCCACAAAAGATGCACGAGAGGAATGTTATCACCAAGGCAAACACCACGGCGATGCGTATGCTATTGCTCACATAAGTGCGCATCTTGTGGAAGTCTTTCGCTCCGAAAGCCTGTGCCACAGGGATAGCAAAACCAGCACACGAACCGTTGCAGAATCCCATGATGAGAAACATGATGCTTGATGACGTACCCACTGCCGCCAGCGCATTGACACCTATCCAGCGTCCCACGATGGCTGCATCTATGATGAGATACATCTGCTGGAGTATGTAGCCCAATATCAGCGGCACGGCAAACACAATAATGGCTCGCAATGGCGAGCCATTTGTCATATCTCCTGTATTGTTTTCCATTACTGTAAATGGCGGGATTTTATATTACCCGCCTAAAGTCTATTCCAAAGTATATTCTATTGTACTCACCACACGCACACGCTTAATATAAGGGGTGTTGGCATCGCGGTCATCGATGGAGAACTGTCCCTGCGTAGCCGTGCGTATGCCTCCTATCTTACTGTCGGAGTCAGCGGCAAACTTCTCCGCAGTGGAGCGTGCATTCTTTGTTGCTTCCTCCACCATGGCAGGTTTGATGCTATTGAGTTTGGTGAATTCATACGACACTGTGCTGTCGCCATAATCACCACCCACGATGGCTATGCCCTGCTTCATCAGTTCGGCAGTGCGTCGCATGAGTTGGCGCACCTTGTCCACATTGGCAGAGGTCACGGTGATGACGCTTGTGGCTTTATAGCGGTAATTCATTATCTCATTGCCATAGTTGTCGGCCTGACGGTCGGAGATGAGTGGAGGATTGATGCTTATCTCGTCATCCTTGATGCCTGCCGACTTGAGGAACGCCACCACCTTGGCATTCTTTGCCTCGAGTGTGGAATACATCTCCGAGGGGTCATTGCCCAGTTCCTTATATGTCAACGGCCACGTCACCTTATCGGCCTTCACTTCGCGCTCTGCCAGTCCCTTTACGGAAACCACACGGTCGAGTTGCTTGAATTTCACTATGCCTGACCTAAGGCTTATTCCTGCCAACACCAGTCCTAATGCTACGATGGAGGCTGATATCACATGTGTGTTGATTGTTCCTTCTGTTTTCATGATGTTTCGTCTTTTAATGGTTTATGGTGGCAAAGGTAATACAAAAAGGGCACTTCCTTTTGCAGGAAATGCCCTTTTTATATGTGTATTAGCAAAAATTAAATGCCAATCTTCACACCGAGTGAGAAGTAGCTGTCATCGCCACCATCAACCCACTGGTACTTGCCCTCTACGAAGCCGGCAATCCTCTTTGTGAAGTCATACTTGACACCAGCACCGAGGTCAATACCAAACTTGTTGAAGTCTTCACCACCTTCACCACCATCTGCATGATAGTAGGTAGCACCTACGATAGGATAAACAGTGAAGTTGCTGCCAAGATCGAAGTTGTAGTGGAAGTCAGCATCGATGTGGAAGAACTTAACGTCACCGAAATAGTAGTTGAAACTTGGAGAAAGCTCGAAGTTGTGTGTAAGGTCAGCAGTGATACCTACACCTACACCGAAATCATGACGGAGGTTACCCTTAACGTCGATACTCTTTACCTGTGCTGAAGCAGAAATTGCCATCACACCGAGAACTAATGCAGCAAGAAACTTTTTCATTCTATTGTCTGTATTAAAGTTAAACGTTAGACAGAGTGTTATCTGCCAAAACAAGAGCTTATCCCTTGTCGTGTGCAAAGTTATTACTTTTATTATAATATGTCAAAGAAAATTAAAACATTTTGTTCTAAATGCAGATTTTCCTGTCCTATTCTGCGTTTTTATAGTTTCCTGACTGCACTTTCTTCGTCAGTTCCTCATCCATAGTAGCATAGAGTCGCTCCATGATGATGGGTTTGGTGAGGTATTGATTAGCGCCGAATGCCAAACCCTTCTTTATGTCGTCATTGGAACTCATCCCAGAGAGTATGACAATGGGGAGATCCTCTTTTCCTCTGGCTTTAATGTGGAAAGTGTCGTCGTCATGTCCGTTTCTGACGTATTTTATCACCTGATAGCCATCTATATCTGGCATCATAAGGTCAACGATGGCGAGGTCGATAGCCTCTGACGTGTCCTGAGAGGCCTCTATCTGCTGCAAGGCTTCGCGTCCATTCTTTGCCTTTGATATTTTAAACTCATATTGCTTGAGCATCTTTTCCAGCAATATCAAGTTCAATGGGATATCATCTACGAGAAGTATCCTGAAATTGTTTGAGTCTACGCCAGCTATATTTTTCATGTCTAATTTATTGTGTTAAATTCAGTTGCTTTGTCTAAAGGAGTATAACCCCTTTCAGAGTTCTTGCCGTCAAGGAGATCTTCTTCCGACGACTCTATGTTTTTCTGATAATACTCTTCGTAGTCAGACCAGTCGATAGATGGTCTTACCACGTGGGTCTCAAAGATCAATTCTGCAACTCCTTTGGGGAATATATTACCGAAAAGGCGAATGGAATGTCTTGCCAACCCGATGCCCTTGCCTGAGTGGAAGATGAATTTCATGGTAGCCTCTTCGCCTGGCGGTATGGAATTAATGTTGTTGGGTGAAGGTTCTATGACAGGGCATGACGGTTGCACATCGGTTATCTGGAGAACTTCCGATCCAATATTACGTACCTTATACGTAAGTGTCAGGTCTTCGCCAAGCACAATGGTTGGATATTGGCGCAAGGAGTCTTCCACCTGTATGGCTGTCGGTTGCAACCTCTTGTGGCATGATGTCAGCATCAACATAGTGAACAATGCGACGCATGACAGAAAAGCCATATGTGTGTGATGTGTATTCATTCCCATCTTTTCAAGTATTCGTCTATAGTGTGACCTATCTCGTCACGGTTTTTCATTCCATTCAGTTCATTGTGACCTTTCAGTATCTCACGCATCTCCACCGCCATGTCCGTGTCTTTAGGCAAGATGCCAGTGCGATACATCTCGAGTTGTGTGTATGCCAAGGCTGTGAGCAGGGCGTTGAGACGTTTTCTCTCATCCTTTTCTGTCTCCTTGCTTTTTGCGTCAAGACTACTGCGAAAGGCGGCAAACTCTTTTGCATCAAGATAAGAACTGTTCATCTCCTTCATCGTACCGTATAGCGGCAGCAGACGGTTGGATGTACGTGTGCGCTCTTCCAAAGTCCAGTAATAGTCGGTGAGCAATTCCGCTGTTATGGGGTAATACTGCTGGAAATAGTCTGCCACAGCCTTGTGGAGGTCAAGGTCAGGATTGTCCATCATCTGAGCCAACACACATGTCTGCATATCATCGAATGCAGAATAGTCATAGCCACTGCCATTGACAAACACACCTTTCACCCCAAGTTCATAATACAACTTGAATCTTGCCTGTAAGGCTTGCAGACAAGGGAATGGTGAGAGATAGTCATCAAAGTTGCGCTCATAGTCCCATATGTATATTCTACTGCACTTCTTTTTCCACGCTTTCACCGTTTGCAGAAACTCCTTGTAGCCATTGGTCTTCTTGAAGTTCACCTGCATGGGCAGCGATATGCTTGAGATAAACACGCCGACATTCTCGGGCAAGGCGGTCTGCGGAGCCTGCGTAGTGGTGTGGTATGCTGACGTGAAGAACTTATGACGAGGAAACTCCTCGGCGAGTCTTGTCACGAAATCCGTCACGGCAGGTGTGGCATTTGTTGCCGTATTGCCTTTCTTGAGACATGCGGCGCAAGTGCAAGCCTGTTTATTGTCCATAGGCATAATGCTTATGCGCTCGCTATAGTTGTCGTTACCGTATCCAAACTGGTCTACTATGTATTCCTTTACTGCATCATACAGTTTTTTGCTTGAGAAGCACAACTGCTTGCTATCGCGCTTGCCGTTCACCACGGCATACATATCAGCAGAAATCTTTCCGCCAAGAACCTTCTTCAGATTATGCCCCCACAGTCCCCAATCATAGTCAGGATGGTTGATATGCAACGCTTCCATCGCATCTTCCGTATTGGAAGGTGTGTAGAGTCCGTGATATTCCGACAAGGGTTTGTCGTCCACGGTTTGTGCCACGCTGGAGCATCCGCCCATTATCAGGACAGCCGACAGAAGCAACATACTCTTAGAAATGGACTGAAACATTGGCATTAATATATAAGTAGTTCTTCGTATTACCTATTTGGGATGTTATTGACGACGTCGACATCGTATACCATGTACCCGACAGACCGACGTCAATCATCGAGTTGACGAAATATTGTCCACCGAATCCAAGCATAGTGTTGAGCTGATGGAATTTCACTGGTATGGAGTTGTCTATAAGCGACATCTCTGGAGCATTTCCGACGCTACCAGTAAAGAACAGATGTGAACGGTTGCCTTCAATAGGATAACACTTCGCTATTATACCTCCGCTCACGCTCAGTTTGCTTGACAGATGATCAGTGTCCTCACCAAACATCGAGAAGAGATGCACGTCGGCACCGAGGCTAAACTGATTGATAGTTTTTTCCGCACCTACGCCCACGCCGATAAGCGATGTTTTGTTGTTGTTACCTATCAGACGATAGGATGCATCACCCTTTGCCGTCCATTCATTCTTCATAAGATATCTGGCAGCAATACCAGCTTTGATACGTGGCAGGAACTTGTTGGCTACACCGGCGGTAATATTTGTCGACAGTTTGTTGTTCCACTCATGCATCCACTCTCCACTCAGTTGCACGCCGCTTCCGCCCTTAGCATCGTCTGATGTTTCGTTTTGCACGGTTTCACCGTCACGTCCAGCATATGCCACACCCAACGTGTATGCATTATTTTTCTTCGTTTTCGTATATGACATTGCGAATTGCGACGTTATTACGTCTTCGCCCGATGGCCGTGCTCTCTGATAATCTAACGTCACCTGATTGGTCAGCAGATGTCGCTTCAGTCTCTCCATGCGAGAGTTATATTCTTTCTCCTCAGCGAGTGACGGTTTGTAGAGTCTATACACCTCTGCAGCCTGTCCCCAGTCTTTCTGCATCTCCAATATCTCAGACTTTGCAAGAATCAGCGACTGGTTGCCTGGATAATATCCCAAAGCCTCATCAACCAGACTCATTGCAGCTTCATAGTCTGAAGACTTGGCATATCTCATGGCAAGCACCTCACAGCATCCGGCATAGGCACCTGTCACGGCAGAGTCACCCGAATAGGTGTCTATCATAGCGTGAAGCATATCATGAGCAGTGTCATAATCGCCGTCGTCTATCTTCAGCTGAGCGTCCTTAAGCATGAAATAAGGGTCATTGGGATAGAGCTTTCTTCCTTGCGACACCAGTGCGTGCGCCTTTTCATAGTCTTTCATCTGCATAGCCACCGACGTTGCCGTCTGCAGCAAGTCAGATGAAGGATAGCCCTTGTCAAGCACCTTCTGCAGTTCGGCGTCAGCACGCGGCAGACTTCCCTGCGCTATAAGCGACTTGATATAAGGCATCATCACCTCTTCATATAGGATAGCCGACTTCTCCTGGTCGTTGTCAATCTTTTCCAGTTGTGCCAAAGCCTTATCGCGGAGTCCCGCCTTTACATAGCAAGTAAACAGTCGGCGGTCTATGGAATACTTTGTTTCCTTATCCACATCATAGTCCGTGATGTCTTCGAGTATGGTGATGGCCTCATTCCACTGTTCCACTTCCATCATGTGGCGCACCTCATCAAGACGTATGACACAGAGTTCCTCGTTGACATCCTTGTTTGCCGGCCACTTGTCGTGTATGGTTTCCAACATGGCGGTGGCAGCACGTGAGTTGCCGAGTCGTCGCTGTATGGTGTATTCGCGGTAGAGGAGTTTCTCCGTGTCACCGTGCCTCTTCCTTGCTTCACGTGTATACATAAGAGCATCGTCGAGATAACCTCGTGATGTAGAAGTATTGAGCAGATAAGTCAGCGCTTCTTCCGAATGTGTACGGGCATATAGTTTCGAATATGCTGTGTAAGGGTCATTCTGAGCCGCTGCCCGTGCCGCCTCAGTCTCCAAATTGTTGATGAGGGCGCTTACCCGCATATTATTTCCAGCGAGGGCGCGTATACTTACCTGAGCACTTTTCACATAATCAAGAGCTTCATTATAGCGTCCCATACCAGCCAGTATGGATGCTCTCTTCTCTACGAATGGGAATGGTGAAGCCACCATCGTGGCAGCATAGCCAGCCACGTCAAGCGCCTCTTCGGTGCGTCCTGACCTTAGGAGAAGATTACACAAGGCCATCTGAAACTCCGCATTCTTGGGACTTACCGTCACAAGTTTTCTCAATGATGCTTCCTGGCCTGCCAGATTGCCTGTCTTACGGGAGTTGCGGTACTTGTTTTCCAAGTCGCCCTCCACTTCCTGACGCACCACCGTGTTTTCAGGATATATCTCCATGAGTCGTGTCACCAAGCGTGATGCCTCCATGGTATTACCCATCAGGCGATACAGTTCTATCTTCTTGCGCCAAAGGGTGATGTCGTAAGGAGAGACTTCCAGCAGTTCGTTACAATACACCAAAGCCGTACTGTAGTGCTTGGTCAGTTCCTCCAGCTTCATCATCATCTCCTTGGAGTGCACATTCTTCTTGTCGTCCTGCAATGAACGGATGAGATAGAAACGTGCCTTGTCATACTGACTATGATGTAGCCAGTATTGACCGTAGAGTTCATTGAGCGAAGACAGAGACTCGTAGTCCGCAAGTCCTTTCTCCACGAACGCCCTACCCGCTTCCCATTTGCCCTGTTTGAACAGTCCGCGGGTGTTGTGCTCATAATATGCAGGTGTGCCTTCCTTTGCCTGCACTTGTTTCTTGATCGTGGTGTTGCCGCCTCTGTTGTCATTTTGAGCTACCACAAGCAACCCAAACACGATCAACAGTATTATGG
>CAVKNF010000043.1:12555-15795 GCA_963657415.1 bacterium
GTATTATGGAATAGAGCCTTTGTCTTGTGTTCATGTCTGTATTTTGACTTATGCCGTTTGCTTAACTTTATTGTCCTCAGGAACCTTAGCGTGCTTCACACCTGTACGGTCCATAGACTTCCACACAGCCTTTTGGCGAGTTATGAATTTGAAATATCCCACAAGTGAACATACCACTACGATGGGATGGTAGAAAATTGGTTCCAACAATGCAGCAATCAACAGTTTCACGTAACTCCTTATGCTTGTGTAGGAACAACCGAGCACATAGTCATAGAATACCACGAATGTGGAGAGCATGAAACTGAATATATAGATGGCAAACAATGTCACGAAGAATGTGTCCCAGTTTACTCCGTTGGTAAATATCAGATACCAGAGCATGAAGAATCCCGAGCACTCTATTATAGGAGCCATAAACTCAAACAGGAACGTGTAGAGCATGGATATCATACCAAGGCGCTTGTATTTCGGATTGAGTATCACGCGTCGCTGTTGCCACATCAACTGTATGAGTCCACGTCCCCATCTCACGCGCTGACGATAGAGCAATCTTAGGTTGGAAGGGCCTTCAGTCCAGCAACAGGTGTGAGGTATCTGCACCACGCGGTATTCACGCTTTGTGTCACAGCAGTAGGTTATCATGCGGGTCAGCATATCCATATCCTCAGCAAACGAAGCGCTATTGTATCCGCCGGCATTGATCACCACGTCCGTGGAGAACAGTCCGTATCCACCCGACACATTGTTCATGGCGTTTATCTTGCTCCATCCCATCTTTCCGACAAGGAACGACCTCTTGTACTCAAGGTCCTGAAAGAGTGGTATAGGACGGCTTGACGGACTAATATCCACGAGTTCACCGTCATGGATGGTCGCACCGTTGCTCATTGACATGGTACCCGATACGGCTATCACCTTGTCGTCATTGATAACAGGGAATATACACTGATATAAGGCATCCTTTGAGAGGATACAGTCCACGTCGGTGTTAATGAAATAGGGACTGGTGATAACGTTGAGACCCGCATTCACGGCATCTGCCTTCGTACCACCGTTCACCTTGTCCACTACCATAAGTTTGGAGTAGGACGGATTTGTTGACCTAAACAACCGTTTAAACGGCGCACTATGCACCTTTGAGACATATTCAAACGGCACTTCCACCAAATCAAAATTCTCTATGAGCAGTTCGAGTGTCTTGTCCTTACTACCGTCATTGACAATGCATACGTCAAAGTTGGGATAATCCATCTTCAGCAGCGAACTCACGTTGTCGATGATAGTCTTCTCTTCATTGTAGGCAGGAGCCACAATGGATATAGGCGGCACATAGGGCGTACCCTGCACCATATGGCGGATATAGTCATCAGACCACTGCTTGCATCCCGAACTGTAGAGATAGGAGAATACCAACAGCATGACATACGATGCTATCAGAAGCATCGAATATCCGAATATCGTGTAGCCGAAGAAATATAGAAGAAATTCCCACATAAGGTATTATATATAATAATGTGTCAAAGTGTTCTCATCTGGTTAAGGATATCCATAGCATCTATCTGGTCAAGCAGCGCTCTGTCGGTAGCGCTCTCCAGAACTTCACCACGCAACATCTCAAAGGTCCTTCTTCCGTCAGTGCCGTATGAATAGAGACATGTGAGTGCCACTTCACGCGTCTTCTTCGAAAGAGACGTGCGGTATGCATGCACAAAGAAGTCGGTATATTTTCCTGAGTTTATGGCAGCCACGACATTGAGCACATCCTGTCGCAAGGCATCTGGCTGCTTGTCGAAGGACTCTACTGCCGCCTGCTCCTGATTCTTGTCACGAAGTATTGCCACGGCACGTAGGGCCGCTTTGCGATAGCAGTAGTTTTGTGCCAGGAACAATGTGTGAAGGCTTGCTTTCTCTTTATCCGAACCCCAATACGCCACCTCTTCTATCAAGAATGACACAGAGTCCTCATTGTCGATTTCTTCTGACAACACTAAGAACTGAGGCATTTGTCTATCGTTTGCCCATAGCCAACTGAAGAGTCGGTGCAGCATCATTATGCGCCACACTCCCTGCGGTTCGTTAAGATCCTCCTTGAAATAGCGGTAGGGATCAGTATTGGATGCCAGGACATAGCATATGCGTGCCATCTGCCTCACATTGCTGTCATGATGATTGATGTATACAGCGAGCAGACTTTCTTTCACAATAACATGCATGTTGGCTATATTCTGCAGCGTAAGCAACACATTGGTAGCCGAAGTGAGGTTTGCCTCATACATCTGCTTCACTCCCGTCAACTCGCACAGAGGTTCGGAATTTGGGATGTAGCCAAGTTCTCGGCTGAGGTCCATGCATATTTCGGATATGAGATGCGAAAGAATCTGCGGTCTGTATGACATGATGACATCATACTCCACATGACACACCTTCTCCAGAGTTTCTACCGTAGGCGGTGTGTCAGAGGTGAGTATCTCATAAAATCCTTCACGCAGATTGCGACTCGCCGACTCAAACTCGCGCTGATGGTGACGGTTGTGACGTATTCTTATAGCAAACATCACAAAGACCACTATCATCGCTAAGATGCAGACTATGATAAGAGCAAACAAGAAACGGATGTTTATCGTATAGTCGCCAAAATATAATAGAAATCTTTTGAGATAATACTCAATAACCTCTATTCCGTAAAAGTCTACAGACTGCCCGTCAGGGTAATCAAAGCCTACATTCAGTAACATTTACAAATCTGGGTTGGACGCTTAAAAATACAACTTTTATCCTTAAGATATGCAAAGTTAAGGATAATAAATGAAAATAAAGAACAAAACAAAAAAAAACGGGGCTGCACCTTATAAAAAGTGCAGTCCCGATGATATTTTATTGCAACTAAGTTCTAAGATTAGAAGTTGTAGTAGAGACCGAGAGACAGGTCTGTGTTGTCAACACCGATGCCAAACTTAGAAGCACCGCCACGCTTGTCAGAATCCTTGCTATAACCGAGACCACCTGTAGAAGCAGTCACAGAAATCTTGTCAGAGATAGCAACAGTCACACCAGGACGAAGACCGATACGGAAGTTGCTGCCACAATCGTGGTTGTAAGAGGTGAAGTCTGCACCAGCCTCAACGAAGAGTTTTGCGATACCAGCCTTGAGATAATGATAACGACCATAGACACCAGCACCGATACCTGAAATAGTTACATCGTTAGAAGAAGTACTGTTGTAGTTAAGAGTTACAC
>CAVKNF010000044.1:0-5366 GCA_963657415.1 bacterium
GAGTGCGGAAATACATGAAGAAGCATCCGGATATGACCATACGTAATATTCTTGAGACCGCAGATTATTCCGGCATTTGATTACGGAATATAACAAATCATCTGAAATATATTACGAATACTAACAATTAAGGTAAAATTAATATTGGTTTTGTTGGTTGTTAGCAGAATAATAGTTACCTTTGCGCATCATTAAGGGAAAAAGATGCATTTCTCCTTGTTGGAGAGGTCTAAGATGGTTGAAAAAATACACATATTATAATATATAGGATGAAGAATCAGTTAAGAAGTTCTGTTTGTACAGAAGGTCGCCGTATGGCAGGTGCCCGCGCATTGTGGGTGGCAAACGGAATGAAGCGCGAACAGTTTGGCAAACCTATAATAGCCATTGTGAATTCATTCACACAGTTTGTACCAGGTCATACACATCTGCATGAGGCAGGACAGATTGTCAAGGAAGAGATAGAGAAGATGGGCTGCTATGCGGCAGAGTTTAATACCATAGCCATAGACGATGGTATCGCCATGGGACATGACGGCATGCTCTATAGTTTGCCTTCGCGTGACATTATCGCTGATTCTGTGGAATATATGTGCAATGCCCACAAGGCAGACGCTATGATATGTATTTCAAATTGCGACAAGATTACTCCAGGTATGCTTATGGCGGCAATGCGTCTGAATATACCTGCCGTTTTTGTGTCGGGTGGTCCTATGGAAGCTGGCAAATACAAGGGAGAAAACCTTGATCTCATCGCAGCCATGATAAAAGGTGCTGACCCTACTGTCAGCGATGATGAACTGGCAGAGGTGGAGAACCGGGCATGTCCTGGATGCGGTTGCTGCTCTGGTATGTTTACGGCAAACTCCATGAACAACCTTACAGAGGCTATTGGACTCTCTTTGCCAGGAAACGGTACCATCCTTGCCACACATGTAAACCGCGTGGAACTGATGAAGGAGGCTGCGCGCCAGATAGTGAAGAATGCTATGGCATATTATGAAGACGGCGACGAGAGCGTATTGCCTCGTTCGATAGCCACACGTCAGGCTTTCCTCAATGCTATGACTCTTGACATCGCTATGGGCGCGTCTACAAACACCGTGCTTCACCTGCTCGCCGTGGCTCAGGAAGCAGAGGTGGACTTCACGATGAAGGACATCGACGCACTCTCACGCAAGACCCCATTCCTTTGCAAACTTGCTCCTAACAGTCAGAAGTACTCCGTGCAAGAGTGCGGTAGAGCAGGAGGTATGATGGGATTGCTTGGCGAATTGGCAAAGGGCGGTCTTATTGACACAAACGTTAAGCGTGTGAACGGTCATACTCTTGCAGAAGACATCGACAAGTACTCTATACTCAAGGAGAATGTAGACCCAGAGGCGAAACGAATATATTCGAGTGCGCCTGCAGGCAAGTTCTGCAACAAACTCGGTGCACAGAACACTACTTACGAGACTCTTGATACTGATCGTACTACAGGATGTATACGCGATATAGAACATGCCTACACCAAGGACGGCGGTATGGCTATTCTCTTCGGTAACATAGCCCAGGACGGATGCGTGGTGAAGACTGCCGGTGTGGACGAGTCCATATGGAAGTTCTCCGGTCCTGCCGTAGTGTTCGACTCTCAGGAGGACGCTTGCGAAGGCATCCTCGGTGGTAAGGTGAAGAAAGGCGATGTGGTGGTAATCACACACGAAGGTCCTAAGGGCGGTCCTGGTATGCAGGAGATGCTTTACCCTACATCTTATATAAAGAGTATGCATATGGGTAAGGAGTGTGCCCTGATAACCGACGGACGTTTCTCTGGCGGAACGTCAGGATTGTCTATCGGACACATCTCTCCAGAGGCAGCGTCGGGCGGAAATATAGGCAAGATAGTGGACGGCGACATCATAGAGATAGATATTCCTAACCGCAGCATAAACGTGCGCCTTAGTGACGAGGAACTCGCGGCTCGCCCACAGCAGCCACTCAAGCGTAATCGTGTAGTATCAAAAGCCCTGCGTGCCTATGCACAGGCAGTGTCGTCTGCTGACAAGGGTGGTGTAAGAATAATAGACTAATATGGAAAAGATAACAGGTGCAGAGGCAATGATGCGCAGCCTCGAGAACGAGGGAGTGGAAGTACTCTTCGGATATCCGGGTGGAGCCATCATGCCGACATACGATGCACTCTATGATCATAAGGAAAAGATGCACCATGTGCTCGTGCGTCATGAGCAGGGTGCCGTGCATGCAGCCCAAGGTTATGCCCGTGTGAGCGGAAAGGTGGGCTGTGCGATAGTTACTTCTGGACCGGGTGCGATGAATACCATCACAGGTGTGGCTGACGCCATGGTCGACTCCACGCCTATGGTTGTCATCTGCGGTCAGGTGGGTGCGGCATTCCTCGGTACAGACGCATTCCAGGAGGTAGATGTCATCGGCGTCACCCAACCAATAACAAAGTGGGCTTACCAGATACGCCGTGCGGAAGATGTGCCATGGGCTGTCAGCCGTGCTTTCTTCATAGCACGCAGCGGACGTCCTGGTCCTGTGGTGCTCGATTTCGCAAAGAATGCCCAGACGGGTATGGTAAACTTCGAACCCGTGAAGGTGGACTTCATTCGTTCATACAAGCCAATACCACAGATGGACATGACGGCAGTGGAGCGTGCCGCACAACTTATAAACAACTCTGTCAAGCCGTTTATGCTCGTAGGTCAGGGAGTGGAATTGGGAAATGCACACGACGAACTCATGGCACTTGCGGAAAAGGCGCAGATACCAGTGGGTACGACCATCCTTGGACTGTCGGCTCTGCCTAGTGACCATCCTCTTAATAAAGGTATGCTCGGTATGCACGGCAATCTCGGTCCTAATGTGATGACCAACCAGTGCGACGTACTCATAGCTGTGGGCATGCGTTTCGACGACCGCGTGACGGGCAATCTCGACACCTATGCCAAGCAGGCGAAGGTGATACATTTTGATATCGACCCGAGTGAGATTGACAAGAATGTAAAGACCGACGTAGCTGTGCTGGGCGACTGCAAGGAGACCCTGCGTGCTGTCACCCAACTCGTAGACGAGGCTACCCACCAGTCATGGTGCGATAGTTTTGCACCTTATGAGGAAAAGGAATACAACAAGGTGATAGACAAGGCTATACACCCGACAGAAGGACCTCTGCTCATGGGTGAGGTAGTGAGAAAGGTGAGTGAGGCAAGTCACAACAAAGCCGTGCTGGTTACGGATGTTGGTCAGAATCAGATGTTTGGTTGTCGTTACTTCAAGTTTACTGAAGGTCGCTCGGTAGTGACCTCTGGCGGTTGCGGTACGATGGGCTTCGGACTGCCTGCAGCCATAGGAGCCACATTCGGTGCTCCCGAGCGTACAGTTTGCCTGTTCTCGGGCGATGGTGGTCTGCAGATGACAATACAGGAACTTGGCACCATAATGGAGCAGCATTCGCCAGTGAAGATAATCCTACTCAACAACAATTTCCTCGGAAATGTGCGCCAGTGGCAGTATATGTTCTTCAATAAGAGATATTCCTTTACTCCGATGCTCAATCCAGACTACGAACAGATAGCAGGTGCCTATGGCATACCTTCACGCACCGTCATCGACCGTGCCGATCTGGATGACGCCATACAGGAGATGCTCAGTACAGAGGGCGCGTTCCTCTTGCAGTGTGCGGTCAAGGAGGAAGACAACGTGCTGCCTATGACTCCTCCAGGAGCCGACGTGGACGAGATGATGTTGGAGATAAAAGATTAGAAGAAAACACAATGGAAAACGAATACAAAGAAGGTGAGCCAAAGCGTACTTCTGGCATGAGCGACGGAATGTGCGGTGACTGCCGTACATGCAGCCGAAACTGTGACGAAAGGGTGGAGCAGGAGATTTCCCATGAAGGACAGTCTTTCTTCACCATGATAATATATTCCGAAAACTTTGCCGGTATACTCAACCAGATTACGGCTGTGTTTACACGTCGCCAAGTGAACATCGAGAGTCTTAATGTGTGTGCGTCGAGTACGCCCGGTGTGCATAAGTACACGTTGACATGCTGGTGTACGGAAGAGATGGCTCAGATGCTGGTGAAGCAGACGGAGAAGAAGATAGATGTCCTCAAGGCCGACTACTTCCGCGACAACGAACTCTTCTTCATCGAGTCGTGCCTGATAAAGATAAGCACTCCGATGTCGCTGGAAAATCCTGAGGTGAGCAAGATAATACGCCGTAACGGAGCGAGCATCGTGGAGATGAATTCCACATTCAGTATCGTGGAGCGCAAGGGCAAGAGCCACACTATCACGCAGTTGTATAACAGTCTGAATGAGATTGGCGTAGTGCTCCAGTTCGTGCGTTCTGGACGTATAGCAGTGACACGTAGTTGCATAGAGCACCTTGACCTTTATCTCGAAGAGAGGGAAAACGAAAGAGCATGATGTTACCAAAGGTAGGAAGATACAGAAACCTGGCCGAACCGTTTCATTGCGATATGAACATGGAACTGTTTATGGGACATCTTGGCAATCATCTGCTCAATGCGGCTGACTTCCACAGCAATGACCGTGGGTTCGGTATGGTCTTTCTGCAGAGCATACACAAGACTTGGGTATTGTCGCGTCTTGTCATCGAGATGGACGAAATGCCGAAGATATATGACGAGTTCTTCGTGGAGACATGGGTGGAGAGTGCCATGCGCTATTTCACCAACCGCAATTTCCGCATAGAGGACAAAAACGGCAAGTCCATTGGCTACGGCCGCTCGATATGGGCGATGATAGACACGGAGTCGCGTCAGCCTACCAACTTGATGGATATCCGCAACGGCGAGATCCTCGACTGGGTGGAGACCGAAAAGGAGAATCCTTCTGGCAAACCTTCACGCGTGAAGATGTCAGACAAGGCGGTGCTTGTGGGCGAGCATGTGGCAAAATATAATGATGTGGACATCAACGGACATGTGAACTCCGTGAAGTCCATTGAGCATGTGCTCGACCTGTTTCCTGCGGAAACTTACCGCGAAAAGCGCCTCTCGCGCCTCGACATAGCCTATGTGGCGGAAAGCCATGCTGGTGACACGTTGCGCTTCTATATGGAAGACGGTGCTACAGTCGGAGAACATCTTGTGAGGATAAGCAAGGTGACAACAGACGGCGAGACGGAATGCGTGAGAGCGCACGTAAGATTTATAAATAGATAAAAATGTTAAACCTTTAATAAAAGTAAAGTAAAATTATGGCAAAAATGAATTTTGGTGGTGTTATCGAAGAGGTGATGACACGTGAGGAGTTTCCTTTGGAGAAAGCTCGCGAAATCCTGAAAGACGAGACTATCGCAGTTATCGGTTATGGTATCCAGGG
>CAVKNF010000044.1:5410-11054 GCA_963657415.1 bacterium
GTTATCGGTTATGGTGTTCAGGGTCCTGGTCAGGCTTGCAACCTTCGTGACAACGGTTTCAATGTAATCGTAGGTCAGCGTCAGGGCAAGACTTTCGAGAAGGCAAAGGCTGACGGATGGGTACCGGGCGAGACTCTGTTCTCTATCGAGGAGGCTGCAAAGAAGGGTACCATCGTGATGTGCCTGCTCTCCGACGCTGCCGTAATGTCTGTTTGGCCAACACTCAAAGAGTGTCTCAATCCAGGCGATGCCCTCTATTTCTCACATGGTTTCGCCATCACATGGAATGACCGCACAGGATGCGTTCCTCAGAAAGATATCGATGTCATCATGGTGGCTCCTAAGGGCTCTGGTACATCACTCCGCACTATGTTCCTCGAGGGTCGTGGCTTGAACTCTTCTTACGCTGTATACCAGGATGCTACAGGCAAGGCTCTCGATCGCACTTTGGCTCTCGGTATCGGTATCGGTTCGGGTTATCTCTTCGAGACAACATTCCAGCGTGAGGCTACATCCGACCTTACAGGTGAGCGCGGTTCGCTGATGGGTGCCATCCAGGGTCTGTTGCTCGCTCAGTATGAAGTGCTCCGCGAGAACGGTCACACTCCTTCAGAGGCATTCAATGAGACTGTAGAGGAGCTCACTCAGTCGCTCATGCCACTCTTCGCAGAGAAGGGTATGGACTGGATGTATGCCAACTGTTCTACCACAGCCCAGCGCGGTGCCCTCGACTGGTATCCACGTTTCCACGACGCTATTAAGCCCGTTGTGGAGCAACTCTATCACTCAGTAAAGAGCGGCAACGAGGCTCAGATCTCTATCGACGCAAACTCTAAGCCTGACTATCGTGTAGGTCTTGAGAAGGAGCTTGCTGCTCTGCACGACTCAGAGATGTGGCGCACAGCCGAAGTGGTTCGCAAGTTGCGTCCTGAGAACAACTAAGACTTGACGCCCTGAAAGGGCAACTGAATTCCCTTTAACAGAGATTATTTAGTTGCCCTTACAGGGTGCATAGGTTAGAGACATGTCTTTTACCCAGTGTGTTGCCCTGGGCTGTATTTAACTGCCCTTACAGGGCGTGGAAAAGTAATCATAGTAGGCGAAGCGTCCTCGCTTTGCCCATCCATTGGGTTATACGCTAATGGAGTAGGAGGTACGGCGCCCCCGCCGTACCACGCAAATGAGAAATACCAATTGAGGTAATCTTGTCTGAGTGGTACTGCGGGGGCGCTGTACCTCCTATGAAATGCAACACTAATCATAACTTTTCTCCTTCCATATTTCCATCTTTCCATCCTTCCATCCTTCCATATTTCCATCTTTCCATCTTTCCATATTAAAAAAAACTATCGTTAAGTAAACATAAGTTTTGAAACTAACCTTTTGGCATTTGGGGCATAATGTGTAACTTTGCATCCAAAAGTGAAATTTTAACATACAAAGAAACATGGCACAACAGGAAGATGTTTTCAAGAAGATAGTAAGCCACTGCAAAGAGTATGGCTTCGTGTTCCCAAGTAGTGATATATATGATGGTCTCGGCGCCGTCTACGACTACGGTCAGAACGGTGTGGAACTGAAGAATAATATCAAGAACTACTGGTGGCAGTATATGGTGCGTGTGCACGAGAATATCGTGGGCATTGACTCCGCCATATTCATGCACCCTACGATATGGAAGGCTTCCGGCCATGTAGACGCTTTCAATGACCCTCTCATCGACAATCGCGACTCCAAGAAGCGCTATCGTGCCGATGTGCTCATCGAGGATCAGATAGCAAAATATGACGACAAGATAGAGAAGGAAGTGGCTAAGGCGCGCAAGCGTTTCAAGGACTCATTTGATGAGGACCAGTTTCGCTCCACCTCGGCTCATGTGCTGGAGTGGCAGGAGAAGCGCGACAAGCTGCATCAGCGCTATTCTGACGCAATGAATGCCAACGACCTCGACGAACTGAAGCAGATTATCCTCGACGAGGAGATAGTGTGTCCTATCTCGGGCACCCGCAACTGGACCGACGTGCGCCAGTTTAATCTCATGTTTAAGACCGAGGTAGGTTCCACCTCCGAGGGCGCAAGCACTATCTATCTGCGTCCTGAGACGGCACAGGGCATCTTTGTCAACTATCTCAATGTGCAGAAGACTGGTCGCATGAAGATACCTTTCGGCATTGCGCAGATAGGCAAGGCATTCAGAAATGAGATTGTAGCCCGCCAGTTTATCTTCCGTATGCGTGAGTTTGAGCAGATGGAGATGCAGTTCTTCGTGAAGCCTGGCACCGAACTCCAGTGGTTTGAGACATGGAAGAAGCGCCGTATGGCATGGCATCAGGCACTCGGTTTTGGAGCAGAGAACTATCGCTTCCACGACCATGAGAAGTTGGCTCACTATGCTAATGCAGCAAGTGACGTAGAGTTCCACATGCCATTCGGATTCAAGGAGGTAGAGGGCATACACTCACGCACCAATTTCGACCTTTCGCAGCATGCAAAGTACTCGGGCAAGAAGATAGAATACTTCGATCCTGAGGAAAACAAGAGTTACACTCCTTATGTCATCGAGACAAGTATCGGTGTGGACCGCATGTTCCTCAGCGTGATGTGCCACTCTTATGAGGAGGAGAAGTTGCCTAATGGCGAGACACGCACCGTGCTCCACCTGCCAGCAGCCCTTGCTCCTGTGAAACTCGCTGTCTTCCCTTTGACCAAGAAGGACGGTCTGCCAGAGAAGGCACAGGAGATTATCAATGACCTGAAGTTTCACTTCAACTGCCAGTATGAGGAGAAAGACCAGATCGGCAAGCGCTATCGCCGCCAGGATGCCATCGGTACTCCTTACTGCGTGACTGTGGACCACCAGACTCTCGAGGACAACACCGTGACCCTGCGCCACCGCGACACTATGGAGCAGGAGCGTGTCAACATCGCCGACCTGCTTGGCATTATCCGCGACAAGGTGTCAATAGAATCTCTACTGAAGAATCTCGAATAAATGAAAATACTCAAGAAATATCTCCTCATGATGCCCATGCTGTTGCTCATAGCAATGGCATTGGTGTCATGCTCAGAGTCTGACGACACAGTGGAGGAATATCCTGACTGGCAGAACAAGAATACCACCTATTTTAATAATTTGTATACCTCGACAAAGTCGGCCATAGATAATGGCGACACGACATGGCGGGTCTACAAGGCGTGGTCGATGCCCAAGGACACTACGACTTATGTGTCGGGGCCGGAAGACTACATCGTGGTGAAAGTGCTGGAAGAGGGCAAGGGCTCAGGATGTCCGCTCTATACCGACGTGGTAAAGGTGCACTATCAGGGTCGCCTCCTGCCGTCGACAAGTTATCCTGCGGGCTATGTCTTTGACCAGTCCTACTACGGCACATACAATGAGGCTACTGCCGTGGCGAGCGAACTCGAGGTGAATAATGTGGTGGACGGATTCTCCACAGCCCTGCAGCACATGCACATCGGCGACCACTGGCAGGTGTATATGCCATATCAGTTGGGCTACGGTTCGTCGTCAAACAACACGTTAATACCTTCTTACTCAGTGCTAATCTTCGACATCCGCCTGGTGTCGTATGAGAGAGCGGAGTAATATTGAAAGATGGAAAGATGGAAATATTGAAGTATTTATAGGAGGCGAAGCGTCCTCGCTTTGCCCATCGCAAAAAAAAGAGGTAGGTGAAATTAATCATCTACCTCTTTTTTTGAAATATTATATTTACCTTTGCAACATTGACAACCTTTATAGATTTTATACTAAACCTAAAATGAACAAAAAACTGACCGCCGCTATTGCTGCTATGTTGCTTGCCATGTCGCCAATGGCAGGCTATGCCCAAAGCAATGTATGGATAGACGTTACTGACCAGTATGTGGTGAACCCCCGATTTGACAACAACGACCGCACCACAGGATGGGAAGGCACAGTCTTTAGCGCTGCCAACCCGAGAGATAATGCAGAGCATTATGAGAAGAATTTCGACAGTTATCAGACCATCAAGAATCTCCAACCCGGAAAATACCGCCTGAGCCTCGACGCATTTTATCGCATCGGTTCCTCATCCAATGATTATAAGATATACCACTCGGGAGATTACATAGAGGCAGAAAATGCCAAACTCTATGCTAAGTCGAGTGTGGATACATACGAGGTGGGCATCGTGCCCGCATCATCCGCAGCACTGGAAAGTTCGCTTGGTGGAGCTACCGCCAAGGTGGGAGAGCGCAACAACCTCTATATCCCCAACAACATGGAAGCCGCCAACTATTGGTTTTCTGCCGGATATTATGACAACACGCTGGAGTGTGAGGTGGGGAGCGATGGCGTGCTCACCATCGGTGTAAGGAAAGACAAACTCATCGACAAGGACTGGACGTGCCTCGACAACTGGAAACTGGAATGGTGCACGGAGGCCGTCTCTGAGCAGGACGTCACAGCCAGCAATCTGGTTATCAATGAAGTGATGGCTTCTAATGTGGATGTATATATGGACCCGTCATTCAATTATGGCAGTTGGGTGGAACTCTATAACCCCAGCGATAAGAACGTGAATCTGGGTGGACTGTATGTCTCCGACGACCCCACAAACCTCAAGAAGCACCGCCTCATCTCCACCTATGGCATTCTGCCAGCCCATGGCTACGCGGTGCTCAATTTCGACCATCATGACATCTACACCCAGTCGGCCTTCCGCCAGATAGATGCAGACTTGGAGTATGAGGGTGGAATCATCATAGTGTCTGACGGCGAGAAGATCATCGCCCAGCAAACTTATCCGCAGGCCATATCGCGCACCTCTTATGCCCGCAAGGTGGATGGAGGCGAGGAGTGGGGCGTTACGGGCAATCCTTCGCCCGGAAAGTCTAACGCCCAGAACGGAGGTTTCGCCACAAACCAACTGGATGCCCCCGTGGTAGATAAGGATGGACAGGTCTTCTCGGGCTCCTTGGATTTCAAGGTGCAAATACCAGAAGGCGCCACCCTGCGCTATACCACCGACGGCACCACCCCCACGCTGACTCATGGAGAAGTGTCTACCGACGGGGCGTTTCAGATAACAAAGACCGCCTGTTATCGTTTCCGCCTGTTTCAGGACGGCTTCCTGCCATCGCAGGTGGTGACCCGCTCCTTCATCCTCGACAATGGCAATTATCATTTCCCTATCATCTCGGTAGTGACCAATGACGACAATATCCATTCCCAGACATACGGTGTATTTGAGTCTGGACCCAATGGACGTGCCGGACGAGGCTATTCCACTGCCACCAACTGGAACATGGAGTGGGACCGTCCAGTCTCCTTCGAGTATATTACGGAGGATAATAAGTGCCTCGTGTCACAGGAGTGTCACTTTGCGATGTGTGGAGGTTGGAGCCGTGCGTGGACACCTCATTCGTTTAAGTTGAAGGCCAACAAGGTGTATGACGGCAACAATTTCTTTGCCGCCCAACTATTCGACAACAAACCTTTCATAAAGAACAAGACTTTGCAGATACGCAATGGTGGCAACGATACCGAGGCTCGCATCAAGGACCCTGCCCTGCAGATGGTAGTGGCCAAGAGCGGTCTGCGGGTGGATTATCAGGAATGGAAACCCGTGCATGTGTTTCTCAATGGCAAGCATTATGC
>CAVKNF010000044.1:11277-15051 GCA_963657415.1 bacterium
AACTACATGGCGGTGGAGTTTGTGCTCGGTGGCACCGACTGGCCACAGAATAACGTCAAGGGATTTCGCAGCACCAACGACGGCAAGTTCCGTTTCGTACTCTTCGATCTCGACGGGGCTGGCAGTACAAAGGCGCCGTTTGAGAATTTCTTCCAAAAGGAACACTACACCTTCGACAAACTCCATGGTTATGACTACTCCACAAACGAGAGCCTGGAGCAGACTCGGCGCACACAGGACATCAAGTTTGTGACCCTGTTTAAGAATCTGCTCAACAATGAGTCATTCCGCAAGAAGTTTATCGATGCCTATTGCGTGGTGGCTGGTTCGGTGTTTCAGCCGAAGTATGTGAAAAGTATCATCACCGACTGTGCCAACAAACTGGCGCAGGGTGGATATGTCAATCCTTCAGGCACATCCAATTGGCTTATAAACAAGTTTGGCGCAAGTTCCTACAACGCCAACATCACGGACCAACTGAAGAGTTGCACTTACATGCAGTTGAGTGGAGTAACGAGCCAACAAGCCAGTATCTCCAGCAATGTGTCGGGAGCAAAGATAGAACTTAACGGCATGGAGTTGCCCTACACAGAGTTCGATGGTCGCCTGTTTGCCCCCGTCACACTGAAGGCAGTGGCACCCGCAGGTTATAAGTTTGTGGGGTGGAAAGATACCTCTTCCGCTACATCGCAGTCATCAGAGTATGTAAGCACGGAGACGGAATACACGTTGCCTTCCTCTGGCACGCAGTCTGTATGTGCGGAGTTTGAAAAACTTTCCGACCAAGACCTTGCCAGCCGTGGCATCGTGCCCGTGAGAGTGAATGAGATAAGTGCCGACAACTCGATGTATATCAACGACTACTTCAAGAAGAATGACTGGGTGGAACTTTATAACACCACAGACCAAGACATCGACTTGGCAGGCATGACGATTTCCGACAATCTGAAGAAACAGTCAAAGTTTGTGGTGCCTACCGACAATGTGGCGCTTAACACCATCATCCCCGCCCATGGCTACAAGGTGGTATGGTGTGACAAGTTGGCCAATACTGGCAGCGACATCCACACCGGGTTCAAACTTGATGCCGATGGTGGCGTGGTGTACATCACTACCGAGGAGTATAGCGACACCCTGGCCTATGAGCCACATGGTGGCGAGCAGTCTTATGGCCGTTATCCCGACGGTGCCAACCGGGCATACCTGATGAATGCGCCCACCATAGGCAAGTCAAACAAACTGAGCGTCTATGATGTGCTCTGCATGGACAATGAGCCACAGGATGCCACAGACATCGTGACTGTGACGCTGCAAGGCGACATGACCATGGCTTATGTGGATGGTTGGGTGAACGTCATGAATGAGAAAGCCTCCATACTGCAAGTGGACATCTACAACATGGCAGGCATGAAACTCAGCGGCGATGTGCTGACACGCGATGGCGGTCATTTCGCCACGGTGAAAGTTTCACATCTTTCCAAGGGCATCTACATAGTGCAAGCTGTATCAGCTGACGGACAGAAATGGAGCCTGAAACTGCAAATCCGATAGAGAGGAATTAGGAGGTGCGGCGCCCTCGCCGTACCCACTCTGACAAGAATTCCTCAAATGTTTTTTTCGATAGAGATGGTACAGCGGGGGCGCTGTACCTCCTACATTACCATCTGTCTTCTATTCCACAAAAACATACTGACTTTTTGGATTATAATCCGAAAAATCATATATATTTTTTGGATTAGGGCAAAATGTCACTAACTTTGACATCACCGAGAGAAAGAAGGCCAACGCCAAGTTTCCCGCCTTATTCTCCAATACCTATGACGTAGAGCGAAAAGTAGTCATCACACCCGACAACTGGCTTGATTGTCTGGTGGGAGATTGAAAAGCATTATGTAGTAGGTGCTGCGTCCCTCGCTGCACCAATTAGGAGGTACGGCGCCCTTTTTCAGTGCCCTCCGGGGGCGCTGTACCTCCTAAATAACCATCTCTCATTAGCGAGGGCAAAGCGGGGACGCTTCGCCTACTATGGTTACCTCAATCTTTCAATATTCCAACCTTGAGTCGTGTTTCTAAAGTTTTATATATACTAAAGTCCCGTCAACGTCGGCATAATAACTGCAGGAATATCCCCAGGGGTCTTCTCCCCTTGTCAGTTCGTAAGCACCCCACTTATGAATATTGTCTGATTTCACGCCCGAGACGTACAACTTTCCGTCACGTGGGTATGTGTAAATATAACAAGCAGTGGATTCGATATTCCCGTTTACCTTAGTATGAGCCGTGGCATTGGCATAATACACCAAGTAAGGGTCGCATACATCCCAGCAATATATAGGTTCTTGGTCGGAAAAGTCGTAGCACATAGATGAATATTCCAGGAAAAAATCCCATGTTATAGTGCCGTGCGAATTGGATATCGTAAATGTGTTTTTCAAATCATCATAAGCATTCGGTATATTTAGGTGAAGATGCCAGAGGTTGCGCTTTTCGGTGTCCTTATACAATTTCCAGTTATAGGCCCATTCTTCTGATCTTGAAATCTGGGGTTGCTCGTCCGACTTTATCAATACGCACCAAGTGCTATATCTGTCCATAGTGCATTTAGTCAAGTCCGTGGCAATATGCGTAGACGTGACTTCATTGCATCTGCATTCAGCGTTCTCTTCGGCAAATGCTAGTCCGGAGAAGTTTCCATAACCGTCGTCGTCATTACTGCATGACAACAAACTGATGCTACCTAATAATAAGGTTAAGAAAATTGTTATTATCGTTTTCATACTTTACTTTTTTTGATTAAGTGATTTTCTATAAGTATACGCCATTAATTTTTCCAACTGTTGTCTATAACGCCCAATCCATAGCATGTAGGGCAGATGCCTGAACCTACGCAATGTGTGCATTGTCCTGTCCAGTCGCATGCGTAGCAATATTCTTTAGAAACAATTGTCCATATCATTTCATACCAGGTGCCTCTGCCTTTGCAATATTTACATTCTCCTGTCCCAGGATTCAAATAGCAGGATTGGCATAACAAGGTTCCATTGCATTCACTACAAATTTCACCACTGGTGACATCTTCTGTATCCGCAACAACACTTATGGCATTAGACGCGTCATCTGCATGGGAATCACATTCATTATAGCCCTCTACAGTAATCGTCGTATAGTTTCTATGCCATCCCAACTCTACATTGGCATGAGTGTTTTGACTTAATTTTATCTTTATGGTCTTATTGGCATTGTGGATAGAAAGGATGGCATGACGTTGTACTATTTCATCGTTTTCAGGTACAGTTATCACGCAGTGCCATTTGTAATTTTCAGTTGGTGATTTGAAAAAATCACACTTTACTCCCCAAGCCTTGGATATGGTCGCTGTTGGTTGTTTGTCGCTGATTATGGTTTCGCATATGCTAGATCCATGTCCATTTATCCCTTGTGTTATATAAGTGGCTGTGGAATAATCTGAAAACATTAATACTGATTCCGTGTTGACAATAGGTTCATCTTGCGATCCCACGTAAGAATTGTCTGAACCCTTTTCACACGATGAAAGCAATGATAATCCCATGATAGGAATTAGGTGTAACAAAAGGATTAGTGTTCGTTTCATAAGGCTATACTTTATTTGATTGTTTGCCACTGGCTTCTCTTTGTAGATTAATAATGTGTTAATGTTATTCTTCATGCTTTTTCTATGTATTAAAGGTTGTTAATGCTTGGTGCAAATCTATTGAAAAATGTTGGTTGTATCAAGTACTCTTTTCGCTTGAC
>CAVKNF010000044.1:15076-15518 GCA_963657415.1 bacterium
TCTCTATGCGGTCGGCATCGGATGTCAGGCGACGGATGTTAGCGCTTAGGCGGACGCGTTATAACCTGAGCCATTTGAGGGTGCAGCGAGGACGCAGCACCTACTATAATTACCATTGGCTAATTGCGTGGCACGGCGAGGGCGCCATGCCTCCTATGAAATGTAACAGTAATCATAACTTTCAACCTTCAACTTTCAACCTTCAACATCTTTAAAACCTTTCCACTTTCCAACTTTTTTCTTACCTTTGCCATGTCAAACCACAATTGACCTTGATATTTTAAAGCATGGGAAAAACTCGAAACTATATACTCTTACTGCTGATAGGCTGCATCGGAATGCTCCTCGCGGCCTGCTCCAAGCAAGAGCGGGAGGATGACTCATGGCACAAGCCCATAGACGATTTCGTCAACACCCATCTACCCCTGATGCAGACCAACCC
>CAVKNF010000045.1:0-15484 GCA_963657415.1 bacterium
GCTGACACAGTGTATGTCGAAACTCTATTATTCCTCTTAAAAACACCGTGAAGATTTGCAGATAATCGCGGATAGGTGTATATTTGTACAAAAATTAATCGCGGATAGGTGTGAGATAAGCCGAAGATTAATCGCGGATAGGTGGTAATTTATAGAATTTACCTATGCATAAAGGAATAAATGAAAGGATATGGTAACGAAGGATATAGACGAAAAGTCGTTAGATAACGCACATCGCCTCTATGAATCTGGCGATATAGATAAAATTCCTGTTGGTACGACAGTAGGTCTGCAACAAATACATCATTATCTGTTTGATGGTTTGTACTCATTTGCAGGTGTCATTCGGGACAAGAATATCGCCAAGGGCGGTTTCCGTTTTGTCAACAGCCTCTACCTTGACGCAGCCCTCTCTGCAGTGGAGAAGATGCCCGAAGACACTTTCGAGCATATCATAGAGAAGTATGTAGAGATGAATGTGTGCCATCCTTTCATGGAGGGCAACGGTCGATCCACCCGCATTTGGCTCGACATGATACTCAAACGCTCCCTCGGCAAAGTTGTCAACTGGCAGTATGTGGACAAAGACCAATATCTCTCGGCTATGGAACGCTCGCCCATCAACGACCTCGAACTGCGCTATCTCCTCTCGCAGTATCTCACTCCTGACACAGATAACTGTGAGGTGATATTCAAGGGGATAGAGCAGAGTTATTATTATGAGGGGTATGAAAAATAGTTTAACATTTGCGCCCGAGAATAGTAATGGCCATTACCGTAATGGCCATTACTATTCTGCTTCTTCCTCGTCTGCTTCCTCAAACATCTCGGGGAGGAAGTTTTCTATGAGTTCGTCGGGCAGGAAATCGAGCATGTCGTCGGGCAGGAAGCGCTGCAACACGACGGAATAGCCTGACTTCTCATCGGCGAAATCGGGATATATCTCCGCAGCGTCATCGAGTGCGGCGTCAACAAACATACCGAGATATTTCTCCGGCAGGTCGGTGAGTTCGCCCACAGAGTTTTCCTCAAAGAGCGCCGTTGCCATCTCCTCCATCTCGTCATCGGTGAACTCCGCGAATGCATAGCAGTCGTCAAGCGGTTCACCATTCTTCATTATGAGATAGTCAAATTCTATTTTGTTCTTTTCCATTATATTAGTCCCTTTTTATAGTTATTGCAACATACATATTACTACTGTTACTGCAATACCTTTTTCCCGTTATTGATTATTATTCCCTTATAATTTGCGTCCACCCGCTGTCCGGCGATGTTGTAGCGACTGTCAGAAGCATCTACCGCTCCAGTCTTGACATCCTCGATGCCGTTGATAGGTGCGCCTCCCATAAACTTGAAACTTATCTTCCACCCGTCCTGCTTGATGTCTGTGATGGGTTTGTCGACAGTTTCCGTGTAGGCCTTATAGTCGCTCAGACCTGTTACTGACGATGTGCCTGGATAGGTGTCGCCCGCCATGTCGGCATAATACTCCTTGTGTGAAATGTATAGAGGGTCGCTCTTGTCAAGCAGTATCCTATATGACGAACGCAATATGCCGTCGGCAGGCACTATGGTCAAGCGTGGTTTGCCCAATGTGTTGTTAGGCGAGGAGAAGTTGGAAAATGCAGACTCGTCGTAGTTGACATGTGTCACGAGCATGCCGTTGCCTCTCATCTGCTTATACCATCCTGTGCCGTTGCCGTTGGGGATGCTCTCCAGTATGTAGTATTCATTGCCTGATGCGTCGTTGTCATTCATTATCTTGTATGCCTTGCCTCCATCATCAATCGGCTCGAGAGTCACGTCGGCAGCCTCAGTGAGAGTCTCCGTCTGCATCCATCCCAGCCATTCGCGCTGCCATGCAGTCAGTGGAGTAGGGGCAAAACCATTGTAATTGTTTTCGCCATTGTCCATCAGATCCCACATCTCCATGCTCTGGTTGTCATAGGAAGAGACATCCGTCCAGGAGGTGAAGGGATATACGTCGCACATGCCCAAGGTGTGGCAAAACTCATGGCAAAGCACTCCGATGCCGTTGAGGTAAGGGTTGCCCTCGCTGTCATTAAAACCTTCATAACCTGCCAACTCCTGGTTGACGCCATAGCGATAGACCGTCACTCCGTCATACACTCCGCTCATCCTTATGCCTGACTTGGGCCATATGTAGTCCGAGGAGCCTCCCCAGTTTTCGCCATATCCGGCGTAGAGTATATACACGAGGTCTACATATCCGTCGTTATCAGAGTCATACTGCGAAAAGTCCACATCGGCATCTGCTGCCACGCACGCCTCGGTAATCATCTCGCCGAAGTTGCGGTCCTTGCCTCCCGTGTTGCTTCCATAATATGCCGTATTGTTGCTCATGGTGTAAGGTCCCACGACATCAAACTGCGGTCGGTATTGTCCGAAACTGCAGTCTTCCATATATTGCGCAAGCGACGAGTAATTGCGGTAGCCGCCCGCGTTGTCATAGTCGTGACTGTTGAACATGCGGTCTATGTCTTCCCTTCCGAATGTGAATTTCCTGTCAGTAAACTCCACCATGATGACCAGGGCCTTTGGCGTGCCGATGTGGGGGAAGGGGCGGTCGTTGTTGCTTAACTCGTTGGCGCGCCTTGCCCTTACCCTATGGATGCATGCCGAAGCCTCCGTCTGCTCCTCTTGCGTAGCCAGTCGCCATGTGTCGCCCTCGCGGATGATGAGTTCGCCCAGCGTGCTGGCATAGAAACTGTAGTGCTCGTCGCCCATGAGCACCACCATGCGTGCACTGCCGTCGGTCAGCGTCACCACCATGCGGCGCGTCACCGCCTTGGATGCGAAGGCGGCATCGCAGACGACCGTGAGCATTAAGGCTATGCAGATTATCAGCTTTCTCATATAAGTCAACGTTTTGTTGCAAATTTACCCATTTCCCTGAGAATACACAAGTTGAATGAAAACAATTATATAGGTGTAGAGTAACTTTAGGAACCTGGTGCAGCGAGGACGCAGCACCTACTATGGTTACCAATACTGCTGAATAGTTACTTCCAGCAGACCGAGAAAGTTGTTGGAGTTGGCTATAAACTACTTCGCCTAAGTTATATTTACTTAAATCTAACTTGTATTTACTTAAATCTAACTTGTATTTAATTAAATATAACTTAGGCGAAGTAAAAGTAAGTTGGCTGTGATGGCTTTTAGGGACTACCTTGTAGACATTGTAACCTTACTGTGGGAATGTTATAGTCTCACCTTATTGATATTCGATTTCACCCTCCCATGCATCATCTCCCCAAATGACTATGTGGGCGTCGCCTTCCATCTCGTCGCCCGAACTGTCAGTAAAGAATTTGCCTGAGTATTTCGTAATCTTGTTATTTATTATAGGCACATTCTTATATTCATTCGTCTTTATGGTCTTGCCGCTTGCGTCCATGGCAGTCACGGTGATGCTGAGTTCATTGTTATCACCCTTGGGAAACGAGTATATGTCAAACGTCTGACCTGCAGCATGGTCGCTGACTGCCCTTATCTCCTTCTGACGCGAGTTGACACATCCATGCATGGTGGTGGCGTCGAGAGTCGAACTGCCGCCGGTGTAGGCAAACTGCAGTTGGGTGACATCATCGGGGATGGCGTCCATCAAGGTCATGCGAAACTTTGCCACGATGCGCTCCACCGTGATAGAGCATTCGCTGTCGCCATCGACAGTAAGGTCAGTATAGTAGGCGAAGGTGTCGGTCACCTTGTTGTCGGGGAAGGTAATCTTCTCGGGCGAACTGATGGTGGCATTGCCGCTACAGCTGTGGATGAGCACCACCACCTGATAGGTGCCTTCGGAGAGATTTGCGCTTATGGTGCCGAAGCCGTCGTCGTCCGCTTTCTGGTTTACCTTGAGCACCTTCTCGCCGTCCTTGAATACGGCAAGATTAAGAATCGAGCCCAGTTCCTTAGCCTCTTTGCGCTCCCTGCGCATCGACTTCGCTGAGGAGGCAATGTCTTCAAAGTCGGCCATGGAGTAGTCGCTGACGCTGAATCTTATAGTGTAGTCGCCGTCGCCGACAGATTCATCGCCGTCGTCGATGACCATCTTGGCGCAGCCTGACAACAATGGAATAATCAATAATGCCATTGCCATGTGCAAGGCGCTGATACCGATAAAGCGCAAGTTTTTATTCATAAATAGGAATAAGGATATAGTAGGGAATTTATAGAACCAACCTTAGGTTGATAGTTTATAAAAACAATATGAGGCAGGTGCGACATCATAGTCACACCTGCCTCGCAGATTATTGTTTCACTTCTGGATACATGGCATTCCACCATGAATCGTCGTCCTGCAGCCAGCGGCCAAACCAAGCCATCATAGTGTTGATCCACTTCTTGCGCTTGGTGTAGTCCATGATGCCGTGGTTTTCACCTTCCACCATCACAAATGCCGTAGGCACACCGAGGATCTTCATCGCCGTGTACATCTGTATGGACTCGCCGATAGGCACATTGGTGTCGGCAGTGCCGTGGGTGAAGAGGATAGGTTTGTGTATCTTGTTGGCGTTGTAGATAGGCGAACGGTCCACATAGAGATCCTTTCTTGTCCAAGGATAACTGTTGGCCATGCTCACCTCGGAATAGGAGTAGCCCCAGTAGCCTTCACCCCAATAAGATGTGTGGCTGGAGATGCCCGCGTGCGAGATGCCGCAGGCGAAGAGGTCAGTCTTGGAGAGCAGAGTCTGAGTCATAAATCCGCCATACGAGGCGCTCACGCATCCTATCTTGTCCTTGTTGACCCACGAGTTGTTGTCGGCAAACCACTCCGTAGCCTCTATGATGTCCTCGGCGATGCCTTCGCCAGCAGTGTTGACATGACGTGCCGCCCACTCCTGGCCAAATCCGGATGCTCCGCCAGGGTTAACCACGAAGATGATATATCCCAAGGCGTTTCTGTAGTGGTAAGGATAGTGCGAACCGCCACCGAAGCGGCGTGAGGTAGGAGCGCATCCGCCATAATACTCCACGATGACAGGATATTTCTTCGTAGTGTCGAAGTTTGCCGGCAGGACATAAAATCCCGTGATGTCATATCCGCGCTTGCTGTGGCATACATATGAGTGGCATGTGCCCAACTGCAGTTCTGCCATGCGCTCCTTGTTGATGTCGTCGACGAGGGTGGCAGTGGTCTTCTTGCCGAGCGACAGAGAGTAGACGCGATCGGCGACGCACATCGACGAACCGCTGACTGCCATCATCGGAGCCTTCTTGGCAAATGACATGCCGCTGATGACCTCCAAAGGCTGGTTTACAAAACTTATCTCGTTGGTCTTGGGGTTGAGTCGGTAGAGACTTATGGAGTCTTTGTTTTCGGCGGTGAAATACACCTGTCCGTCATAGGCAGAGACATCGATATCCTGCACACTCGGGTTGAAATCCTTGGTCAGCGGAGTCACCTTGAGACTGTTGACGTCGAGACTAAACAACTGATATTCATACATCGAGGGTGTCATGCCCTCGGGCACGTTCTTGCCTACGCCATCAAATGCCTCGGCAGTGCCGCGCACTATCACGCGGTCATCAGAGTGAGGCGCAAAGAATGCCTTACTGCAGAATCCGTCGCCGTCGATAATCTTCTCAGCCTTCATGGTGGCAAGTTCCAGACGATAGAATGTGCTCACCTCCGAAGGGCGCTTGCCTATGCTGTCGGTGGCAACAGAGAAGAGGATGTATTTGCCGTCCTTGGATATGTCGTCGAGATAGACGCTGTGATAGCCGTAGGTCAGAGGGCGCGCGATGCCTGTCTTCAGGTCAAAGAGTCCCAGGTTGTAGCGTGTGCGGTAGCCAGGCTGGCGGTCGTTGGGATGCACCACCTCGAAGACGCCCTCCTGCTTCTTCGGACCTTCGGTCTCTATGTTATAGATGAAGAAATCCTCCGTAGGCGACATCGTTATCTCACCTTCCGGCAGGTCGGTGGCGATAGTCTTGTCCTGACCAGTGAGTAGGTCGGTGACGACGAGATGTCTGTTGCCGTCGATTTTCTCGGTGTGATAGCAAGCATCACTATTTGGCATCCAGTGCAGACCCGTGGCGTCGCTGCGTATGACTTTGCCTGTGGCAGTCTCCGTGATCTTCGACTCGTATACATTCTTGCCGTTGTTTTCGAAATGATAGTAGCGGGTGAAGAGATATTTGCCAGAGGGAGAAAGGTGGATGTCGTAGTAGCGCTTCATCTCCATGTTGTCGTCGAGGGTGAAGGAGCGCTTCTGTGCGGCATTGTCAAGGGTCACGGCGCCGTCTTTGTCGGTATGCAGAGTGACATTCACAGCAGCGGAGTCGGCGATGTATTTCACTACCACGTTGTAGTCTCCCGGGCAGAGACTCGTCTTCTCTCCCTCGTTGCCGGCGATATACACCTTATATTTACTGGTGCCTTCCACCTTCACCTCCACAGGAGTGTAGGTGTGGGCGGTAAAAGAAAAGCCGATGGCATTGAGAGTGCCTTCGGCTGGAGTCGCATTGCTGGCAATGGCGGTGGCGGTCTTTCCCTTCAGAGCGTCGTAGTCGATAGGAGTGTCGAGCAACTGGTCGTGGCTGAAGGCCTTGTTGTTGAGGGTAACGCTGTCGATTAACACAGGTGAAGGCACGGCATAAGGTCCTGCCATGCGTGCTTTCTCCACTTTGATGTCTTCTGCAGAAGAACATACAGAACACAACAACAGACATGCTGTCATTGTGTTCCTGATAATAGTCTTGTCTTTTCTCATCCTAAAAATATCTCATGTGTGATATTGATGCAAAATTCGCCAAAATACTTTGCTTATGCAAGTAAAACGCTGAAAAATATTATGTAATTGTAGGAGGTACGGCGCCCTCGCCGTACCCATGTAAGGAATAAGGGTACAGCGGGGGCGCTGTACCTCCTACTTTAGCATTGATTGCTCGCGTGGTACTTGCGGGCACTGTACCTCCTATGATTAGTCGTCGTAGTCGAAGAGTGGGTCGTCAGGCGTCACCATTGTCGGCTTCTGGTCAAACTCCTTCTGCAGTGCTTGTGGCACATACTCCTTGTTGACTACAAGTCTAAACATGTACTCCTCCCACCAGCGGTTGGTCATGACGATGCATCCGTTGACGCCCGATGAAGGTCCCCAAGAGTTCTCCACCTTCCATTTCACAGGTTTGCCGTCGGCATCGAGGTCTACGGCAGTAAGTGTCATGGCGTGTGTCGAACCCGAGTCGAACGTGGCGATGCGGTCAGCCTTGTTCATAGGGAAGTCGGTGCTGAAGAGTGTGCCGTAGTCATAGAGACCGAGGTCGGCATATCCGTTTCTGCGGTCAGACTGCTTGCCCACGTCATAACTGGAGTAGAGTTTGTGTCCGCCCTTGAGTTGGCTGATGGCCAACTGCGCTATCTCGTCGGCAGGCAGGTTGAGATATTTCCAGTTGTGTCCGTCATAGGTGTGGCGGTCATATTCCACCTCATAAGTCTTGTGATATTCACGGCGAGGGTCGTTCATCACCATTATGAAACTGCCATTGAGTTCCTTGCCCACAGTGAAGTCATAGAATTCCTTTGGAGTGTAGGTCTTCTCAGGAATTGCCACCTCGCCCTTGCTGTTGTAGAATGTGTATTTGAATTCCTTCACCGGTTCGCCGAGAGTGAGCGAGAGCATGCGGTAGATAGTGGCGAGCATCTCGGTCTTTCTCTCTTCGAGTTGCTTTGCCTTCTTGCCTGCAGACACCATCTTGCGCAGTTCGAGTCCATATTCGCGCAGTTTGGAAGCCACAAGTCGGCTCATGCGTGTGGTGTTGTCAGAAGAGTAAGTCTCAGGTTGCGCCTCCATAGGCACGAGACCATATTTTGAAGCCAAGTCAGCCACGCCGCAGAATGTGCCTCCGTCATTGATAGGACTCTTGAAGAAGAAAGTCACCTCAGGGTCGTCAATATTCTTCTTTGCCTTGTCTATGACGCCCTGGAGCATGAGGTTGGACTTTTCCAACTGGTCCCAAAAGAACAGGTAAGCCTGCGAATACTCCACGCTGAGGCTGTCGCCGTGGCTGCGCGCGAAGTCAGAACGCAGCACGTTGAGACCTGAGAACATCCAGCATCTGCCGCTCGACTTCTGGTCGTGTATGTTCTGTTTCGGAGTTTCTATCGTCCAGTGTTTGTCGATATTCGACTTGACCGTCTTCTTGCTCGCGAGGTCATCTATCGACACATTGGCGATGGCGTTTGACAGAGCCTTTGCCGATGTGCTGTTGTCCTGTGATGACTGAATCTTTTTCAGCATGTCTGTAGTGATGCCACCCTGCGCGAAGGCGGTGGCGAAACTGAGGGACAGGAGTCCCACAGTGGCTGCAATCTTGTTGAAGTCTTTCATTGTTATATAGTTCTTAATATGTACTTGTCAGTCGGCTAAATCGTCTCATATCCATGACTTAAGTCTATGAGAGGTTGCCATAGGTATTGCAAAAATACGGAAAAGATAGTATAAGTCAATGCATTTCGCAAGATATTTGCTAACTTTGCACGGATTTCTCATTGAGACTTGAATGACTGACAAAAGTAAATTTGTTGTATTGGACAAGGTGGACTATCCATCGGATCTGCGGGCTCTGCAGCCTGATCAGTTGTCTCAACTATGCGAAGAACTGAGGGAAGACATCATAGAAGAGTTGAGCGTCAATCCCGGTCACTTGGGTTCTTCGCTGGGCGTAGTCGAACTGACTGTCGCCCTGCACTACGTTTATAATACCCCTGAAGACAGAATAGTGTGGGACGTGGGTCATCAGGCTTACGTACATAAACTGTTGACCGGACGCAAGGACCGATTCTGCACCAACCGCAAGATGGGTGGCGTGCGCCCGTTTCCGTCACCACTCGAGAGCGAATATGACACCTTCGCCTGTGGTCATGCCTCCAACAGCATCTCCGCTGCGCTTGGTATGGCTGTTGCCGCAAAGATGAGCGGCAGCAAGAGAAATGTCGTGGCGGTGATAGGCGACGGTGCCATGAGCGGCGGACTTGCCTTCGAGGGTCTCAACAATGCGTCGTCTACGCCCAATGACATGCTCATCGTCCTCAATGACAATGACATGAGCATCGACCATGCCGTGGGAGGTATGGAGAAATATCTCCTGCAACTTGACACCAACGCTACCTATAACAAGTTGCGCTTTAAGGCCGCACAGTGGCTCAACAGTAAGGGAATGCTCGACGACAGTCGCAAGAAGAAGATTCTCAGATTCAACAATGCCCTGAAGTCTGCTATCAGCAATCAGCAGAATATCTTCGAGGGTATGAATATACGCTATTTCGGTCCTGTCAATGGACATGACGTCAAGGAACTGGTGCGCATCCTCCGTCAGATAAAGGACATGAAGGGACCTAAACTCCTGCACGTGCATACTGTCAAGGGCAAGGGATACAAACCGGCGGAGAAGAATGCCACGGTGTGGCACGCGCCCGGCAAATTTAATCCAGAGACGGGAGAGCGTATGACTGTTGAAGCCTCTGGACAACCGCCAAGATATCAGGATGTGTTTGGTGAGACACTTCTCGAACTGGCACGCCAGAATCCGCGCATCGTGGGAGTGACGCCCGCCATGCCTACAGGATGCTCCATGAACATCATGATGAAGGTCATGCCCGAGCGTTGCTTTGATGTGGGCATAGCCGAGGGACATGCCGTGACATTCTCCGGAGGTATGGCAAAGGACGGTCTGCAGCCGTTCTGCAATATATACAGCGCCTTTGCACAGCGTGCATACGACAATATCATCCACGACGTGGCATTGCTCAGACTGCCTGTCGTGATGTGTCTCGACCGTGCCGGACTTGTGGGCGAGGACGGTGCCACGCACCATGGCGCTTTCGACATAGCAGCTCTGCGCCCTGTGCCTGGTCTCACCATTGCCTCGCCGATGAATGAGCACGAACTCCGCAACATGATGTATTCGGCGCAGTTGCCCGACCACGGTTGTTATGTCATACGCTATCCGCGTGGCAATGGAGTGCTCGTGGACTGGCACAATGACATGCAGGAGATACCTACGGGCAAGGGCAGGAAGTTGAAGGAAGGCAATGACGTAGCCATACTCTCCTTCGGTCCGATAGGCAATGACGCTGCCAAGGCTATAGCCGAGGTTGAGGCTGAGACTGGAAAGAGTGTCGCTCACTATGACATGCGCTTTGCCAAACCACTTGACGAGGAGATACTCAAAGAGGCGGCAGAGAAATTTCAGCATATCATCACCATAGAGGACGGAGTGCGCATGGGCGGTTTCGGTTCGGCGGTGCTTGAGTGGATAGAAGACCACGGATACAGTTGCCACGTCACACGCATGGGACTGCCCGACGAATTTGTGGAGCATGGCACTGTGGCTCAACTCAAGTCCATCACACGACTCGACGTGGACGCCATAAAGGAAGAACTGAAGAAAACACTGGGCAAGAAATGAAGATAATAATAGCCGGCGCATATGCCATAGGAACACACCTCGCACGACTGCTCTCGCGTAGCCGTGAAGACATCACCCTCATCGATGAAAGCGACGAGCGGTTGGCAAGCATCGGGTCTGACTATGACCTGCTTGCTCTCAATGGTCAGGCCACGAGCCCGCGTATACTTCGCCAGGCTGGTGTTGACGGTGCAGACCTGTTTATTGCCGTCACACCACTGGAGACTACCAATATAGCCGCCGCTATACTTGCCAAGAAACTCGGTGCAAAGCGCACGGTAGCAAAGATAGACAACCCTGAGTTTATGACTCCGCAGTCGCAGGAACTCTTTGTCGATATGGGCATAGACAAACTAATCTATCCCGAGATGCTCGCCGCTGTGGACATCAACAACGGACTGAAGATGAGTTGGGTGCGCCAGCGGTGGGATGTGCATGACGGCGCTCTCGTCATGCTCGGCATAAAACTGCGCGAGACGTGCGAGATCCTCAACCGTCCGTTAAAGGATATTAGTGGTTCGGACGACCCTTATCATGTCGTTGCCATAAAGCGTGGAGGCGACACCATCATCCCTGGCGGTAATGACGAACTGAAACTTAACGACTTGGCATATTTCATGACTACACGCAATTTCATCCCCTATGTGCGCAAGATCGTGGGCAAGGAGCATTATGTGGATGTGAAGAACGTGATGATAATGGGTGGCGGACGCACTGCCGTGAGAGCGGTGAAGAAGATGCCCGAATACATGAAGTGCAAGATAATAGAAATCGACGAGGCCCGTTGTGAATATCTCAACGAACTGCTCGACGAGAACCATACTCTCATCATTCACGGCGACGGTCGCGACATACCTCTGCTTTCCGAGGAAGGCATCCGCAGCACACATGCTTTTGTGGCTCTCACGGGCAGTGCCGAGACCAACATCCTGGCATGCCTTGCAGCGAAGCGTATGGGCGTGCGCAAGACAGTGGCTGTGGTGGAGAATGTAGACTATGTCAGTATGGCGGAGAGTCTTGACATCGGCACCATCATCAACAAGAAGATGATAGCCGCAAGTTATATCTACCAGATGCTTCTCGATGCCGACGTGATGAACGTGAGTTTCCTCATGAACGCCAATGCCGACGTGGCTGAATTTATCGCGAAGGAGGGTTCCAAGGTGACGAAGAAACCCGTAAAGGACCTTGGTCTGCCTGTCGGCGTGACCATAGGCGGACTTGTGCGCGGTGGCGAGGGAATGCTCGTGTCGGGAAACACACACATAGAGGCAGGCGACTCGGTGATGGTGTTCTGCCATAATGTGAACATGAAGAAACTGGAAAAATATTTCGCATGATAAACTGGAGGCTGATAAGCAAGGTTTTGGGGCAGTTGCTCTTCATCGAAGCATTCTTGATGCTGCTGTCATTGGGCGTTGCTGTCTATTATCATCAGGACGATCTCTTCTCATTCATCGTTTCTGCTATAGTGACCACCTGCGGCGGACTGATACTGAAATGGGAAGGCTATCAGGCTGGCAACTCCATGTCCAGACGCGATGCTTATCTTGTGGTGACCCTCTCTTGGATAGTGTTCAGCCTCTTCGGCACGTTGCCTTTCCTCCTTGGAGGATACCTCAATAGTTTTACCGACGCTTATTTTGAGACGATGTCGGGATTTACCACGACGGGTGCCACCATTATAGATGATGTGGAGGCGTTGCCCCACGGACTGCTCTTCTGGCGCTCGCTGACGCAGTGGATAGGCGGTCTCGGTATTGTATTCTTCACCATAGCTCTGTTGCCATCGATGGTAGGCGGTTCTACGAAGGTGTTTGCCGCTGAGGCCACGGGACCTATCAGGACGAAACTCCATCCGCGCCTCTCTACCAATGCCAAATGGATATGGAGCATCTATGTGGTGCTAACACTGGCTTGCATAGGCGCATATTATATAGGTGGCATGAGTGGATTTGACAGCGTCAACTATGCCATGTCGACCACAGCCACGGGAGGATTCTCCACGCATAACTCCAGCACCGAGTTCTTCCATTCACCAAGGCTTGAATACATCTGCGTGGTGTTTACTTTCCTATCTGGAATCAATTTCACTCTGCTCTATGCAGCGGTCATAAAGTTGAAGGTGAAGTCATTGTTGCAGAATTCTGAGTTCAGGTTTTATGTATTCCTCGTGGCAGCATTCTCTGCCTTCATCATGGTGGAACTGATGACAAGATGCCACTATGACGTGGAGCATGCATTCCGCAGTGCCATCTTCCAGGTCGTGAGTTTCATCACCACGACAGGACTATTCAATGACGATGCCGGCAAGTGGCCACATGTCACATGGATAATACTCGCCTTGTGCATGTTCTTCGGTTCGTGTTCGGGAAGTACGAGTGGCGGTATAAAGTGCATACGAGGTGTGATGCTACTAAGAGTAGTGAAGAATGAGTTTAGGCAGATACTGCACCCTAATGCCGTGTTGCCATTGAAGATAGACGGAGTCAACGTGCCACAGCAGAAGCGCGTCACCCTGTTGGCATTTCTCGTCATCTATCTCATCGTGTGCCTTGTGATATCGTTCACCATGATAGCCATGGGAATAGACAATACCAACGCCATCACAATCACACTGAGTTGTGTGGGCAATGTGGGTCCTACGCTCGGAGTGGAGATAGGTCCCACGATGTCGTGGAGCCAACTGCCCGATGCAGCAAAATGGATGTGCTCATTCATGATGCTCATAGGTCGTTTGGAGATATTCACCGTCCTGGTGGTGTTCGTGCCTTCATTCTGGAAAGACAACTAAATATATTATATTGCTATGTTTTTGAAATTCAAACCTCTGCTCAAGCAGACAATCTGGGGTGGCGACAAGATCATCCCATTCAAGAAACTCAATGAATCTCTCGACAACGTCGGTGAGAGTTGGGAGATTTCAGGTGTGAAGGACAATGAGACCATCGTGGCTGACGGTCCGATGGAGGGAAAGTCGCTCAATGCTGTAGTGGAAGAGATGGGCGCAAAACTCGTAGGTCGCGACAACTACAAGCGTTTTGGCAATGAGTTTCCACTTCTTATCAAATTTATCGACGCCCGCGACGACCTCTCCATCCAGGTGCATCCCAATGACGAGATAGCAGTGCGTCAGGGACGTGAGCGTGGCAAGACAGAGATGTGGTATCTCATGGCTTCCGATCCAGGAGCAAAACTCTATAGCGGACTGAAGAACGAGATCACTCCCGAGCAGTATAAGGACATGGTGGAGAATGACACCATCTGCGATGCACTCGCACAGTATGAGGTGAAGGAGGACGATGTATTCTTCCTGCCTGCTGGTAGAATCCACGCCATCGGCACAGGTTGCTTCCTCGCCGAGATACAGCAGACGAGCGATGTGACATGGCGTATCTATGACTTCAAGCGCAAGGATAAGAACGGCAACTACCGCGAACTCCACACCAAGCAGGCTGCCGAGGCCATCGACTATCATGTGGAGAAGGACTATCGCACAGAGTATCGTCCGGAGAAGAATCAGGGTGTGAACCTTGTAAATTGCCCTTACTTCAACACTGCCGTATATGACCTTGACGAACCGATGACCCTCGACTACTCTGGTCTCGACAGTTTCGTTATCCTCATTGGTATTAAGGGCGAAGGCACTATCACCGATGCCGAGGGCAACATCACGTCACTCAAGGCAGGCGAGACTGTGCTCATCCCTGCCGAAGAAACAGAAGTGAAGGTCGAAGGTTCGGTGAAGTTCCTTGAGACTTACGTGTAAATCATTCCGTACATGTATTGACGCGTCCCAGCATCACCAAGAAAAATAATTCGCCAAGTTTGGTGATATTCAGGGAAAGATGTAACTTTACATCACTAAACATTTAGCAAGGAGGAAGGAGATATGAGAAAGACAGAAGAAAGATATATCAGTTTGTTGACCGATTTCGGTTTCAAGCGAATCTTCGGAACAAAGCCCAACAAGGATTTGCTCATCAACTTCCTAAACTCTCTCTTTGAAGGTTTTCAAGTTATCAAGGATATAAAGTATCTCAATAGCGAACATGTGGGCGATGCCTTTGCCGAGCGTAAGGCTATCTTTGATGTGTATTGCGAGAACGAACGTGGAGAGAAGTTTATTGTGGAGATGCAGAATGCATATCAGAAATTTTTCAAGGACCGCTCTCTCTTCTATTCTACCTATCCTATACGTGAGCAAGCACCAAAGAGTTCTGACTGGAACTTCAAACTTGAACGTGTATACACGGTGGCTCTTCTCAACTATGATATGGACGAGGAAGCTTTTGACAAACATGATATAAGCCATGAAGTGGGATTGCTCGACAAGAAGACTCACAAGGTATTTAATGACAAGTTGACCTTCAAGTATGTGGAGATAGCCAAGTTCGACAAAACAGAAGACGAACTTGTTTCTCAATATGACAAGTGGCTTTATGTATTGAAAAACCTTTCCCGTCTGGATAAACGCCCCGCAGCATTGAAAGAGAAGATATTTTCAAAACTCTTTCAGGAGGCGGAGATTGCCAAGTTTACTCCCAACGAGTTGCGAGAGTATGAGGATAGCCTGAAGGCTTATAGGGATATAAAGAATTCTCTTGATACAGCCCTTGAACAAGGTTTTGAGAGAGGTTTGGAACAAGGTCGCGTAAAGGGACTTGAGGAAGGTCGTGTAAAGGGACTTGAGGAAGGTCGTGTGAAGGGACTTGAGGAAGGTCGTGTGAAGGGACTTGAGGAAGGTCGTGCAGAAGGTCGTATGGACGTTGCAAAGATAATGTTGAAAAGAGGTCTTGATAAAAAGACCATCGCAGAGTTGACTGGATTGACGAAAGAAGAAATAGCATCTCTTTAGGTGGGTTCTATAAATTCCTGCCTAAAGATATAATCAAAAAGAACGCCGCTCGGAGACAATCTCTGAACGGCGTTCTTTTTTTGATATTTGAATGGGATGCAAGGAAAGTTTATTCCTGTGCTTCCTTTATCTTCTGCTCTATCTCGTCGCAGAGTTCAGGGTTGTCCTTGAGGATTACCTTCACTGCATCGC
>CAVKNF010000046.1:0-15394 GCA_963657415.1 bacterium
CGGAGCAAACAAGCATATAGATGCTGTTTACTTTATTCGGAGAGATATCGTCTATAGTCACTTCAACTTTTGTTATAGGCTTATCAAAAGTATTGGCGTTCTGAATATGTGCTACAGAAGTGTAATCTTTGCGTCCACACCTAATATAGTTCCACCCGTTACTATTGTTATTGAAAGCATAGATAGACCAGATGTCTTCGCCGACTGTTGCTTTCCATGTTGATGTGTAACCCTGTTTACTTTCACATGTTTCAGACGAGAACGTCAGCGTCTTATATGCAGTTTCATCAGCGAAAACCTTGCCCGCTCCAATGACGATTGTAAGGAGAAGCAGTAGTGTAAAACGTAAAAGCTGTTTCATGAATAGAATAATATTAATTAAAAAATAGTGTTGACGTTAGCGGTCTTAATCTCTCTGTGTGCCACAAAGTTAGCACTTTCCGCTAAGACGTGCAAGAATGTTAGTGAAAATGTTATGTTATTTTTAAAAAGAATCGCTTATGCTCTCAGCGAGAACTTTATGGTGAGTCCGCCGCCAGGGGTTATCTCTGCCGAGGCTGTGCCACCATGTGCGGCTACGGCATTCTTTACTATCGCCATGCCAAGACCAGTGCCGCCAATCTTGCGGGAGCGTCCTTTGTCTACACGATAGAAGCGCTCGAAGATGTGCGACAGGTGTTCGGGTGCCACGCCGCATCCGTTGTCACTAACGGTGAAGTTGTAGGTGTGTCTCTCTTTCCTTCCGTCGAGACCTCTGTCGCCACCCTCGCTCTCTGTGCAGGAGATGGTGATGGCAGTGGCGCCAGTGGCATAGGCTATGGAGTTGTCGATGAGATTGCGGAAGATGGAGTACACCAGACTGTAGTCGCCGGGGATGTTGACAGCGTCGGGGAGATGGAGCACGGGCGTGATGCCACGTTTTTGGAGATCCAGCGCAGTGTCGTCGAGCACTGCATTGATGACAGCCTTCACGTCTACCATAGTCTTCGGTTTGCCGTCAGCCTCCTTGTCAGCCACGGCATCGAGTTTGGTGAGCATCGACATGTCCTGCAGCAGACGGCACATGCGGTCGCTCTGCTGATAGCAGCGCTCGAGGAAATGCTGGCGCTTGTCGGCAGGCAGGTCGGGATTATTTATTATCGTCTCGAGATAACCCTGTATGCTTGCCGCAGGAGTCTTCAGTTCGTGTGCGGCATTCTGAGTGAGTTGGCGCTTGAGTCGCTCCTTGTCCTCCTCGGAGTTGCGCAGTTGCCAGTAGAGATGGGTTACCGTGTGGGCGATGTCTCCCAGTTCATCGTCGGGCACGCGCTGCTCCAGTTGTTTGTCAAACTCCTCGCCATGTTCAGCCTTTAGGGCAAACTGACGCAGATAACCGATATGGCGGCTCACGCGTTTGGTGTTGCTATAGAGTGCAAAACCGAGGATTACCGTTAAGATGAGAGTGAAATATACGTAGGTGTAGTCAGCCTCGAGGCTACTGGTGAGGGTGGCGGAGTAAGGTATTGCCGACCTTATTATATATGTGTTCTGGGATTTGCCCTCGCCGAGGGTGATGCGAGTGGCGGAATAGAAATAAGTGTCTTTCGTGGTTTTGGATAGTCGCTTGATGTCGTAGCCCCGACCTTTCTGCAGAGCCTGGCGTATCTCCCGCCGCTTCATGTGGTTCTCCATACTGGCGATGTCGTCGTTGCCAGAGTCTGCTATGACTGTGCCGTTGGTGTCTACGATGGTGATGCGTATGCCCTTGGAGTCATGAGTGCGGACGAAATGCTGGAGTTTGTCGGAATAGATGATGCTGTCGCCGAGCCAAGAGAGGATCTCGTAGTTGTTGGCTTGCAGTACAGACTGCATGATGTCAATCTTGTATTTCTTTTCGCGGTCATACTGATAGACGGCAAAGCATAGGGCGAAGAGTATGAATATGGACCCTACGCTCACGAAAAGATTGCTTTCGAATGACTTCTTCCTGATCATATGGTATTTAGTAGGTGCTGCGTCCTTAGGAGGTACGGCGCCCTCGCCGTACCATTTCTCCATTGCAAATATTTCTTTCTTGAGTGGTACAGCGAGGGCGCTGTACCTCCTATTTTCGGTTATTTCTCAAAGAGGTAGCCGAAGCCGAAGCGCGTCTTCACGCATTTGCCGTAGGCTCCTATCTTCTTTCTTATGCGAGTGATGTTCACGTCCACCGTGCGGTCGGTGACATATGTGTCGCGTGGCCATATGCGGGCGAGAATCTTTTCACGAGAATACACCTTACCGGGGTTGCCCATGAGCAGAGCAAGCAACTCGAACTCCATTTTGGTGAAGTTCACCTCCTCGCCGTCTATAGTCACAGACTTCTTGCCGAGGTCGAGGACGATGCCCTCGAAGCGGATGACCTCACTGTCATTGTCATCACCGCCGATGTTCTCGCCAGTGATGCGTGGCAGTTTCGACGTGCGACGTATGACGGCCTTCACTCTGGCCTTCACCTCCTTTATCGACAGCGGTTTGGCGATGTAGTCGTCAGCACCGATGTTGAGACCCTTCACAGTGTCGTCCTCGTCGCCAAGGGCGGTGGTGAAGATGATGGGTATGTGAGCCTTCTCAGGGTCAGACTTCAGCATGCGCGCCATCTTGAATCCTGATATCTCGCCCATCATAACGTCAAGGAGGATGAGACTAAACTCATTCTGTCCCTCATTCTCGGGTGAGTTGATAATCACGAGAGCCTCTTCGGCAGAGTTTGCAGTCACCACCTCGTAACCTTCAGTCTCAAGATTAAACTGCAGGATCTCGCATATGTCCTGCTCATCGTCAACAACAAGTATTCTGTTCATATAAACCTCATTTTAACAATGCAAAGTTACGTCATACTTGTTACAAACCTGTTGCTATCGTGTAACTATATCGTTAACACGTCTTACTGGTCGCCTTTGAGTTCCTGCACGATGTTGACCACATAGTCGCCGATCTTCTCGCATTCGCAGATGAAGTCCACATAGAAGACACCGAGCTGGTAGTCATATTCGTGGTCATTGATAGAGCGGATGTTTTCAGCCTTAAACTCAGTGCGGAGTTCGTTGAGTTCTGTCTCCGTCTCGTAATGAGAACTGAGGCTAATGGCCTTCGGCTCCTTATTGAGGTCATCGCACATTTCCTGTATGGATCTTGTAGTCACAGCAAGCATCTCCTTGATGTTTTCCAACTGCTTCTTCGTGTAGTCCATGTTCTGCAGTTCGCGCTTGCGCTCGAGAGTGCGTCCGAGGTGATATGCCGAGTCACCGATGCTCTCCATCTCGTCGACTATCCTGAGCATGTGAGTGATGTCAGCCTTAGACTCGTCAGAGAGTCGGCCTTCAGACACATGACCGAGATATTTTGCTATCTCCACCTCCATGTTGTCCGTTATCTGCTCATATTTGCCTATCTTGGCAAAGAGTTCGGCAAACTCTGTGTCCTTCTCTGTAGAGACAAGGTCTTTCACCATCGTCATCATCTTCATGAGTCTTTTGGCAAAGACGCCAATCTCCTTTCTTGCTGCCATGAGCGACAACTCAGAAGTGGAGAGCAGACCGCCGGAGATAAAGAGCAATCCCTTCTCTTCCTTGTCGGACTCCTTGACAGGCAGGAGCCAGCAGATGAACTGCTCGATGCGGTTGACAAACCATATGAGGAGAAGAGTGTTGAAGACATTGAATGCTGTGTGGAATGCCGACAAGAGGAACATGTCGTTGTGCCTTACGTGCATGATGTTGTGTACGAACCATGTCACTGCGTCGCAGAAAGGATAGAACATCAACAAGACTACCACAACACCGAGGACATTGAAGAAAGTGTGTGCCAAAGCAGCTCGGCGTGCCTGGGTGTTGGCAGTGAATGACGCCATGAGGGCGGTGATGGTGGTACCTATATTCTGACCCATAGCCAGGGCTGCTGCTTGATGGAAACCGAAACCAGGGATATGCATGTCGAAGAGCATCAGAGTGATGGCCATCGTGGCGGCAGACGCCTGCACAAGCATCGTCACTATGGCACCCACGAGGACGAAGAGAATCATCACCCACACGTTGTCACCAGAGACGTGCTGCAACATATTTGCTACTACGGAACCGATATTGAGAGCTTCAGCAGATTTCTGCAGGTAGTTGAGACCCATGAAAAGAAATGCGAAACCGAAGAGAAACTCTCCTACGCTCTTGCGTTTGTTCTTTTTAGAAAAGATGAGAGGCATTGCCACTGCCATGATAGGGATGGCGAAGGTGGCGATGTCCATCTTGAAACCGATGGCGGAGATAATCCAAGCCGTTACCGTAGTGCCGATGTTGGCTCCCATTATCACTCCGATGGCTTGCACAAGCGACATCAGACCGGCGTTTACAAAGCTTACCACCATGACCGTGGTGGCTGAACTGGACTGGATGAGAGCCGTGACTGCGATACCGGTGAATACACCCATAACTCGGTTTTTGGTCATCATGCTGATGATGTTGCGAAGTCTGTCACCAGCAAATTTTTCCAGTCCCTCGCTCATTGTCTTCATTCCGAAGAGGAAGAGGGCGAGCGAACCCAATAGGCTTAACAAGTCGAGAATCATATAGTGATTGTGTGTATGTCTTAACTGTATGCTTGTTACAATGCAGTTACAAAATTAATACAAAATATGATAAACTTGTATGCCGATCGGTTAAAAATGTAAACGCAGGATAATTTTTTTATCCTGCGTTATGCATTTCGTAGTAGGTGCTGCGTCCCCGCTGCACCCCTCAAGAAAGATTTTCTCAATTATTATTTATCGCGATGGTGCAGCGAGGACGCAGCACCTACTATAGTTACCTTTAACTATCGCGATAGTGCAGCGAGGACGCAGCACCTACTAAGAAATGCTAACCATAGTAGGCGAAGCGTCCTCGCTTTGCCCATAAGGAGGTACAGCGCCCCCACGTTTTCCTTCCTTTGGCATAATATTGCCACAATAGAAAGAGGCTTGACGTGTCTGCTGACTCGGGCAATTGACGCTTGTCTTGTATGGCTTTGCGCTTTGTGGCAAACGTCTTCTTCCACCTTATATAATATATACGCGCGCGAATGACTGCTTTGGCATCACCGCTCTTGCCCGAAAGGATAAACTGCAGGGCTGCCACCATGTCGAGAATGAAGCGCACGAACATGACTCGGCGAAGACGGCTCTGGGGCAGGTCCTTATAGAGCATGGTGAGGTTGTTGCGGAAATTGAGGAATGTCTTGAATGGATTGCTCTTTGGCAGCGATGCCCCTCCGACATGATACACCTTGCTGTCGGGGATGCACATTATCTTCTTTCCGCTGATGCGCAACCGCCAACAGAGGTCTATCTCCTCGCAGTGGGCAAAGAAATCTCCGTCAAGTCCGCCTACTGCCCAATAGTCTTTGGCGCGCACCATAAGACAGGCACCCGTAGCCCAATGTACCTCCAGGGGAGTGTCATACTGCCCGTGGTCATCCTCTACATCATCGAAGATTCGTCCTCGGCAGTAAGGATAACCATACTTGTCAATGAAACCTCCTGCTGCACCGGCATATTCAAACCGTGTGGTGTGGCACTCTTCACCCTCTTTGCTGATGTCATACTTCAGGAGTTTGGGTTGCACGGCAGCCACATCCTCATGCGTGCCCATATACGACACAAGCGGCTCAAGCCAACCTCCAGGTACATCCACATCACTGTTGAGGAGCACGAAGTATTCCGCTTCCACTTGGCTGAGAGCCTTGTTGTAACCTTCAGCAAAGCCCCAATTCTTCTCCATCACGATGGTGCGCACCTGCGGAAACTCCTCCTGCATCACCTGCATGGAGTTGTCCGTGGAGGCATTGTCGGCAACGATAACCTCACAGTCAGAAGACTGCGAATGGGCTATAATAGAAGGAAGGAACCGCCTAAGCATGGCGGCTCCGTTCCAGTTGAGTATGACGACAGCGGTCTTTGTCATTTTAATATTGTGGCATTATTTGTTTGCCTCGATATACGACTCTATCTCGGAAGGATCATTTGTCGAAACCACAATCTTGTTGTTCTTTATAAGGATGAGTCTTGGGATGGTGGTGATGTTATATGCTGTCATGAAAGGCATCATCTGGTCCTTGGTGACGATAGCCTGTGGCCATGACATCTTCTCCTCGTCCATAGCCTTGCGCCAGTCAGCCTCTTTCTGGTCACAAGAGATGCTGTTCACCTTCAGAGTGGTGGCATATTTCTCTACCAAAACCTTCACCTTAGGGATAGCCATACGGCAAGGTCCGCACCAAGAAGCCCAACAGTCGAAGAGTGTCAGTCCGTCCTTGTTGGTAAGTTGCTGCAGAGTCTTCACTTCACCGTTTGCCATGGTCACAGCCTCGTTGCCCCAAGGAGTGCCGAGAGCATACTTCTTGGCATATTCAAGATTCTGCTTAATGATGCCCAGGCGACGTGTGTCGGCATTGCCAGCCACCTGACTGGCCATAGCCTCAAGTTGCTCCGTGGTGTACTTATATTCAGAGTGCAACTTTCTGCTGATGAGCAGAGCAGAGATGGCATAGTCGGGATGACTTTTGATGAAAGCCTCTTCCTTCTCATTCATTGCCTTCTTGCTCTCTTCGAGACGGTTGTTATACATCACCACGGAGTCATCCTTGGCATCTATCATGCCATAGGCAGCCATGATGAGTTTCTCGTGTCCCTCCATGAGGGTGCTGTTGTATTTCTCCTTGTCCGCACGCAGCAGGTTGAGATATTCCTTATACTGCTCCTGTAGTTTGCCAGCCTTCAAGTTGATAAGTTCGTCGGAAAGGCCTTTCTGTCCATATTCTGTCAGTTGCTTGTAAGACATGGCAGGGAGTTCCACGGTCTCGTTGTCAGCCATGAAGTTGAACATGACCAATGGAGTAGCCATGCCATACTGCGCATTAAACTTCTTTATGCTGAACATCACTATCGACGGTCCCTCCAACTTTGCTTTGAGAGTGAAGTGCTCAGTGCCAGGTATAGATACCAGAGTAGTGTCATCATCAGCGGTGCGGTCTTGGTCGAAGGTTGCAAGTTCGAGTGTGCAACTGTCAGGCAGGTCGGTGATGGTGCCCTTGAATACCAACTCGTTGTCGGCAAACATCAATGTAGGCAACAGAGCCAACATTGTGATAAAAAACTTTTTCATGATTTGTGTTTATATGATTTTTGTTTTAGTGTTGTTTGTAATGTATCATCATGTCGGTGATGACGTTGGGGATAAGTGAGGATACATCCTTACCGTCGCGCAGGAGTTGGCGTATTTCCGTGGAACTCACGTCTATCGTGTCCATATCTATAAATGATACGCTTTGCGGCAAAGACTGAGGGTCGATTGGATAGCCCGTGCGGGGATATACCAGCAGACGATGTTCGCGGATGATATCCTCATTATTGCGCCAAGCGGAAAACTTGCACCAGTTGTCGGCGCCTATGATGAGAGAAAATGTGTGTTGGGGATAGTCCTTCTTCAGCGACTGCAGAGTATGCCAAGTGTATGACGGACGCGGCAGACTAAACTCATAGTCAGAGCAGACGATGCCCTCTTCGTGCTCCACCGCCCGGCGCGTCATGTCAAGGCGTATGTTGTCGTCAAGCAATTCCACATGTTGCTTGAAAGGATTGAGCGGACTCACCATAAACCACACCTCGTCCACCTCGCCACTGCTGACAATCTTTCTCGCTATGGCAAGATGACCATTGTGGATGGGATTAAACGTGCCTCCGAATATACCTATATGCATCAGTGCCGTATGTTGAGTCTATCAGGTTATGCTCTGTCAAGGAATTCCTTGATGACGGCATAGACATCAGCCTTTGCCTTTTCGAGGTCATCATTCACGATGATGCGGTCAAACTGCGGAGCGAATGAAATCTCATATTCAGCCTTTGCCAGCCTTTGCTCCACCATTTCGGCAGAGTCAGTGCCACGACCGGTAAGACGGCGACGCAGTTCTTCGAGCGAAGGCGGTTGGATAAACAGGCTCAGAGCCTCGTCGCCATACAGGCGCTTGATATTGCATCCGCCCTTCACGTCGATGTCGAACATGACATTCTCGCCACGCTCTATCTGCGTCTGCACCTGACTTTTGAGAGTGCCATAAAACTTGTCCGTATAGACCTCCTCATACTCCACGAAGGCATCCTCCGCTATCTTCTGACGGAACTCGTCGGGAGTGATGAAGAAATATTCCACACCATTCTGCTCCGTGCCACGCGGTTGGCGAGTAGTGCAACTGATGGAGAAACGCAGGTTGAGTTCCGGATGCTCCTTCATGAGCCACTGCACCAGAGTGCTCTTGCCCGAGCCTGAAGGTGCACAGAATATCAATAGTTTACCCTTTTCCATTACAATGCGTTGAGTACCTGTTCCTTTATCTGTTCCAATTCGTCCTTCATCTTCACCACGATGTTCTGCATTTCAGCCTGATTTGACTTCGATCCCGTAGTGTTAATCTCGCGTCCCATCTCCTGAGCAATGAAACCGAGTTTCTTGCCCTGACCGCCTTCCTCTTCGCTCATCGTAGTGCGGAAATAGTTGAGATGGTTGGCCAGACGCTGCTTCTCCTCAGAGATATCGAGTTTTTCGATATAGAAAATCAGTTCCTGCTCTAGACGGTTCTTGTCGTAGTCGACATTCTTTATCGACGACAAGTTGTCCTCCAGGCGCTGGCGTATCTTCTCCACGCGACTCTTCTCAAAGGGTTCGATAGACTTCATGAGAGCCTCGATGTTGTCTATCTTCTCATGGAATTTCTTCTCCAGTGCCGCTCCCTCCTGCTTGCGGAAGTTGTAGAGAGCCTCTATGGCATCGTCCACGCCCTGGCTCACCACAGTCCATTCCTCCTCCGTGAGCACTTCGCTCTCGGTCTTTGTCATAACGTCAGGCATGCGGAGCAGAGTGTTCCAGTTGAGTTCGAGCGAAATGTCCTGCTCATGAGCAATGCGGTTTATCTGGTCGTAATAGAAGCGCACCAGTTCGGCATTGATAGGCGATGCCGTCTGCGAGTCATCCTTCTCTATCCACAGCGAGAAGTCCACCTTGCCTCGGGTAAGACGTTTCTGGATTTTCTGCCTAATCTCCATTTCCTTCTCTCTGTAGAGAGATGCTATGCGTGTGCTGAGGTCAAGCGACTTGGAGTTGAGAGACTTTATCTCAATATTGATTTTCTTTCCATTGTATTCGGCTACGGTCCTGCCGTAACCTGTCATAGACAATATCATATCACCCTTGTTAATTTTTCTGCAAAAGTAATCAATTTGCGGGGAAAAAGCGTAAATTTGCAAATTAATTAAAGAATAATAATATAGCAATGTCGTGTATTCTTAATATAGAAACCAGTACTGACGTGTGCTCCGTGGCAGTTAGCGACGAGTTTCATGTCGTTTGGAACGAGGAAGACCACAGTGGTCCCAACCACTCTGTGTCGCTCGGAGTGTTTGTTGAAAAGGCGCTTGCATTCATCTCTGATGCCCACCTTCATCTTGATGCCGTGGCTGTGAGTTGGGGACCAGGCTCTTACACAGGACTGCGCATCGGTCTGTCTACAGCCAAGGGCGTATGCTTTGGCAGCGAAGCAAAACTCATCTCCGTGCCTACACTCAAGACTCTCTGTGTGCCGGTGCTGCTCGGCAAGGAGATCGAAGAAGACGCCTTGCTCTGCCCTATGATAGACGCACGCAGAATGGAGGTATATGCCGCCGTATATGACCGCGCCTTGAAGGAGGTGCGCCCCGTGGGAGCAGACATTGTGGAGGCTGACACCTACAAGGAGTTCCTTGACCAGCACCCAGTGTACTTCTTCGGCAATGGTGCCGCCAAGTGCAAGGAAACCATCGTGCATCCCAACGCACACTTTATTGATAACATCGAACCACTTGCCAAAAACATGCATACACTGGCAGAACGCTCTTATAATGAAGGAAAATTTGAGGATGTGGCTTACAGCACTCCTTTCTATCTTAAAGAGTTTCATGCCACGATGCCAAAACAGTTATTATAGATATGACTATGAATATGCAAGGTTTAGACTACAACACTCAGCGCCCGAAACTCCATTTGCCTGAGTATGGACGTGAGATACAGAAGATGGTGGAACATGCCATGTCTATCAAGGACCGCAGCGAGCGACAGCGTTGTGCAGAGAGCATCATCGCGACAATGCAGCGTATGTTCTCCAATGTGGGAGGCAATGACCTGAGCAAATATTGGGACCATCTTGCCATAATGTCTGACTTCCAACTCGACATTGACTATCCCTTTGATATCGAAAAGGCCAAGGACATCATGACAAAACCTGCATCGCTGGCTTATCCGAAGAAGAATATCCGAGTGCGCCACTATGGTGCCATGATGGACGAGATATTCGACAAACTGAAGACTATGCCCGAGGGCGACGAACGCGACAAACTCGTGCAGATAGCCGCCCAACACATGAAGGCTTGCCTACTGGAGTATAGTCGTGGCACAGTGGACGACCAGAAGGTTGCCGATGACCTTGCATTCTATACCGACGGCAAGATACAGGTAGACCCTGCCACGTTACGGCTTACTGCCATGCAGCCCAATCGTGTGGCATCCGACAACAACAAGAAGAAACGAAACAGACAATAGCACGCATGAGTACATTCATAATAGAGGGTGGACATCCGCTGAAAGGCGACATCACGCCACAGGGCGCAAAGAATGAAGCCCTGGAGGTGATATGCGCGACGTTACTCACTGAAGAAGAGGTGAGGATTACGAATGTGCCCGACATCCTCGACATACAGAATCTGATAAAACTGCTCCAGAGCATCGGAGTGAAGGTGACTCGCCATTCGCGCAATGACTATACCTTCTGCGCCGCCAATCTTGACCTGGCATATCTCGAGAGCGAGGAGTTTGTCAAGAAGTGCGCTTCTCTGCGTGGCAGTGTGCTGATGATAGGTCCGCTGCTCGGACGCTTCGGCAAGGCCACTGTGGCAAAACCTGGTGGCGACAAGATAGGCAGACGCAGACTTGACACGCACTTCTTGGGATTTAAGAATCTTGGTGCCACGTTTGCACGCAACGATGACAACAACACTTTCTCCATAGAGACGGACAAACTCACTGGCACTTACATGCTACTTGATGAGGCTTCTGTCACGGGTACTGCCAACATCATCATGGCGGCAGTCAAGGCTGAAGGTGTCACTACGATATATAATGCCGCTTGCGAACCTTACATACAGCAACTCTGTCATCTGCTCAATGCCATGGGTGCCAACATCAGTGGCATTGCTTCCAATCTCATCACCATCGTGGGAGTGAAGAAGTTGCATGGCGCTACTCATCGCGTGTTGCCCGACATGATCGAGGTGGGTTCGTTTATCGGCATGGCTGCCATGGTGGGCGACGGCATACGCATACATGACGTGTCGCTGCGCCACTTGGGTATCATCCCTGATGCTTTCCGTCGTCTTGGCATAAAGATAATAGAGGAGGGCGATGATCTCTACATACCCCGACAGGACCATTATGAGGTGGAGTCATTTATCGACGGCACCATCATGACTCTGGCAGATGCGCCATGGCCGGGACTCACTCCTGACCTCATCTCCGTGCTCCTCGTGGTGGCTACGCAAGCCAAGGGATCTGTACTTGTGCACCAGAAGATGTTTGAGAGCCGACTCTTCTTTGTCGACAAACTCATCGATATGCGTGCCAACATTATCCTCTGCGACCCTCACCGCGCTGTTGTCATCGGTCACGACCGTCAGATATGTCTGCGTGCGGGCAGGATGACAAGTCCCGACATACGTGCCGGTATTGCTCTGCTCATAGCAGCATTGTCGGCAGACGGCACATCGCGCATATCCAACATCACGCAGATAGATCGCGGATATGAGGACATAGAAAAACGTCTCAACGCTCTCGGAGCACATATAACGCGTGAGTAATGATTGCTGAAGACAAAGTTTATAAGATAGGTGTCATCGGCAAACCGCACGGCGTGAAGGGTGAGGTGTCCTTCCGCTTTGATGATGACATATTTGATACTGTAGATTCTGATTACCTCATACTGAAGATAGACGGCATTCTCGTACCTTTCTTCATGGAGGAATACCGCTTCCGTTCTGACGAGGTGGCCCTGGTGAAGTTTGAGGATGTCGACACTCAGGAGGCAGCGGCAGAGTTGACTGGCACTGAGGTGTATTTCCTGCGCGAGCATGCCGACAGCGACGAGGGTTCTATGCCTCCGGCTCGCACCGTGGGCTACAGTATAGAAGATTCCAAGACACATAATATAATAGGTATAATAGCATCGGTCGACGACTCCACGTCCAACATCCTTTTCGAACTCGAAGACGGCAAACTCATCCCCGTGGCTGAGGAGTGGATAGTGGATATTGACACTGATGCACGAAAGATAGTGATGAATATCCCTGAGGGATTGCTCGATTTGTAATAATGGACAACAACGAAACAAAGAAAAAACAGATATGCATCCTCGGTTCTACGGGTTCTATCGGCACGCAGGCTCTGGATGTGATAGAGCAGCATGCCGACCGCTATGAGGTGTATTGCCTCACGGCAAACACACGCGTGGAGATGCTCGCCTCACAGGCCAGGAAGTTTCATCCTGCCTGTGTGGTCATAGCCGATGACAGCAAGTATGATGAACTGTGCTCCTTGCTCGCCGACGAGACTGACATCAATGTCTATGCAGGCAGTGATGCCCTGTGCCAGGTGGCAGAAGCGGAACCTGTTGACATGGTGCTTACGGCAATGGTGGGCTTTGCAGGTCTGCGCCCTACGGTGCATGCCATCAAGGCTGGCAAGAAGATTTGTCTTGCCAATAAAGAAACGCTCGTCGTGGCGGGTCAACTCATTTGCGACCTTGCCATGCAATATCATGCTCCCATCCTGCCTGTTGACTCCGAGCACAGCGCCATCTTCCAGAGTCTTGTTGGCGAAGACTGCAATGAGATAGAGAAGATATTGCTCACTGCCTCGGGAGGACCTTTCCGCAAGTTTACTCTTGACCAGATGTCGACGGTGACGGCCGCTGATGCGCTCAAGCATCCTACATGGGACATGGGCGCGAAGATTACAATAGACTCCGCATCCATGATGAACAAGGGTTTTGAGGTGATAGAGGCAAAGTGGCTCTTTGGTGTTGAGGCTGACAAGATCCAGGTGCTTGTGCATCCGCAGAGCATCGTGCACTCCGCCGTGCAGTTTCATGACGGTGGCGTAAAGGCTCAGTTGGGCATTCCCGACATGCGTCTGCCAATACAGTATGCATTCTCTTTCCCCGAGCGCCTCTCGCTCAATGCTCCGCGTCTTGACCTCTTCAAGCAACCGCTGGAGTTCTTCGAACCAGACATGGAGAAATTTCGTTGTCTCGCCATGGCTTATGAGGCCATCAAGAGGGGAGGCAACGTGCCTTGCGTCATGAATGCCGCCAATGAGGTGGTCAACCTCGCCTTCCGCCAAGGACGATGCTCTTTCCTGCAGATGGGCGAGATAATAGGCAAGACCATGGAGAAGGCTACATACATTAAGATGCCTACACTCGACGACTATTTCGCATCCGATGCCGAGGCTCGACGACTTGCCGCAGAGATGCTGTAAAAGACAGTTTAGATAATATTCAAATACATTTCAATCAGGATAATAACATAGAAAAATCATATGGAAGTATTTTTAATCAAGGCACTGCAGTTTATCCTTGCGATCAGTTTGCTCGTGCTTCTCCATGAAGGAGGACACTTCTTCTTCTCCAAACTCTTCGGCGTGAGGGTTAACAAGTTTTACGTGTTCTTCGACTGGAAATTCTCATTGTGGAAGAAAAAAATAGGTGAAACGGAATATGGCATCGGATGGATTCCCCTCGGTGGCTACTGCCAAATAGAGGGCATGATAGATGAGACTCAGCATGATGCCGAGAAACTCAAGGCTCCTGCCCAACCGTGGGAGTTTCGCTCCAAACCCACTTGGCAGCGGTTGCTCATCATGATTGGCGGCGTGCTCGTCAACTTCGTCCTCGCTCTTTTCATCTATGCCATGGTGCTCTTCGCTTGGGGCGACTCCTATGTGGCTACCAAGGACATGACCTATGGCATGAAGTTTAATACTGAGGCAAAGGCTCTCGGATTTCATGACGGCGACATCATGCTCGGCACCGAGAAGGGTGATTTCAAGCAGTTTGACGCTGACCTATATCGTGATATTGCCGAGGCAAAGACCTGTCGTGTGCTTCGTGGCGGCAAGCAGGTCACGGTAAATCTGCCTGGTGACTTGGATCTGCTCAAGATGCTCAAGACCGTACCATCATTCGTACGTCCTCTCGTGCCAGCCGACGTTGATAGCGTAATAGCAGACAGTCCTGCCGCAAAGGCAGGGATGCTCAAGGGCGACCGCATACTATCGCTCGACGGCAAGGCTGTGGACTCATGGAATGAACTCAACGACCGCCTCGCGCAGCGTGCCGAGGGACTTGTGGATGCTAAGTCTATCAAGGACTCGCTGGTTATGCGTACCGCTCAGGTGGTATTCCTGCATAAGGGCAACGTCGTGGCAGACACCGCTACCGTTGTGCTCACACCAGAGATGAAGTTTGGCGTAGCCATGACCACCATCTTCTCTTACTATAAGGAGACGAAGGTGGAATACGGTTTCTTCGAGAGTTTCCCAGCCGGCATCAAGTATGGACTCAATGTCCTCGGCGGATATGTAGGCGACCTGAAATACATGTTCTCTTCTGACGGCGCGAAGAGCCTTGGTGGTTTCGGCACCATCGGCAGCCTGTTCCCCGCAGTATGGGATTGGCACATGTTCTGGCTCATGACAGCATTCCTGTCCATCATCCTGGCCTTCATGAACATCCTGCCTATACCGGCACTCGACGGCGGTCACGTGATCTTCCTCCTCTATGAGATGATAACACGCCGCAAACCGTCAGACAACTTCATGATCTACGCCGAGTATGTAGGTTTTGGCATCCTGCTGCTCCTGATGGTGGTAGCCAATCTCAACGACATACTCCGCTGGATAGGAGTGATGTAAACGTATATACTTTTATCCTTGTAGTTGATGGTGTCCAGTCGGATGTAGAAGTTATCCGGCTGGACACCATTCGTTTTATTCCTTGGTTAACGATGGTTTGCCAATTATGCCTAATATCATCGCACGTACGTGTCTTTGCCATCGCACGTACGTGACTTTGTCATCGCACGTACGTGACTTTGTCATCGCACGTACGTGCAATGGTAACCATTAGGAGGTACGGCGCCCTCGCCGTACCATCGCTAATAATAATATATAATGTGTAGTCTATAACTTCCCTTGACTTACATCAACTCTGCAATAAAAATCGCATAATTTGCGAAAATAATTCTCGAAACTCTTGCGCGTTATCAGAA
>CAVKNF010000047.1:0-15199 GCA_963657415.1 bacterium
TACCCATAGCAAGCAATAGTAATCATAGTAGGCGAAGCGTCCCCGCTTTGCCCATAGGAGGAACAGCGCCCTCGCTGTACCATTCGCTTGCGAGAATTGCTCATGCTAACTGCGTGGTACGGCGAGGGCGCCGTACCTCCTTAAATGGGTGCAGCGAGGACGCAGCACCTACTATAGAATGCAACTATTAATAGTAGGCGAAGCGTCCCCGCTTTGCCCACGCAAGCCAAAAAGGAGGTACAGCGCCCTCGCTGTACCACTCAGACAAGATTACCTCAATTGGTATTTCTCATTTGCGTGGTACAGCGAGGGCGCTGTACCTCCTAATCCATTAGCGTATTATCCCTTGTGATGGGCAAAGCGGGGACGCTTCGCCTACTATGATTACTATTGCTTGCTATGGGTACAGCGAGGGCGCTGTACCTCCTATTTGCTGAACTTTTCTATTTGCTGACGGATGAGTTCCTGGTCATTGAAATAGTCGATGCGCATGGCGTGGCGCACTTCGTCCATGGTCTGGGCTGCTGTCTCGCGTGCTTTGTCTGTGCCCTTGCGCAGGATATTGTATATCTCAGGGATGTCCTTCTCATACTCAGCACGGCGCTGGCGCATGGGTTCGAGCATGTTGTTGATAATGGTGTTGAGAAACTTCTTGCAAGTGCCGTCACCGATGCCACCCTTGACATATTGCGCCTTCAACTCCTCAAGGTTGTGGAATTCGGGCCAGTAGTTGGCAAAGTCTTCGTCGGTGCCGAAAGCCTCGAGATAAGTGAACACGGCATTACCCTCAAGATTTCCTGGTTCGTCGATACTCATACGAGGTTCACCATTTGACATCTTCTTCACCTTCTTCCACACATCCTTCTCAGAGTCACTGATATAGATGCAGTTGCCGAGGCTCTTGCTCATCTTCTCCTTGCCGTCAGTTCCAGGCAGGCGGCGTGCCGTGGCATTATCGGGGAGCATTATCTCTGGCTCTACCAATATCGGGGCGTAAGTCTGGTTGAAGCGGCGCACGAGTTCGCGTGTCACCTCTATCATCGGTTCCTGGTCTTCGCCCGCAGGCACGGTGGTAGCCTTGAAGAGGGCGATATCGGCTGCCTGCGACACAGGATAGCAGAAGAAGCCGAGCGGTATGTTAGCCTCAAAGTTGCGCATCTTTATCTCCGTCTTCACCGTAGGGTTACGCTGCACGCGGCTCACGGTGATAAGGTTCATGAGATATGTGGTGAGTTCGGCCAACTCCGGTATCTGGCTCTGTATGAAGAGTGTGCACTTCTCAGGATCGAGACCTGCAGCGAGATAGTCGAGAGCCACCTCTATGATGTTTTGACGTATCTTTTCCGGATTGTCGGCATTGTCGGTAAGCGCCTGCACGTCGGCCATAAAGACGAACATTTTATCGAAGTCGCCTTCATTTTGCAACTGCACACGACGGCGCAGACTGCCTACATAGTGTCCGAGATGAAGTTTGCCCGTAGGACGGTCGCCTGTAAGAATTATCTTTCCCATTTCTAATTATTTGTTATTTTCATTTAGTGTAGCCATCATGCCGAGAGCACGCGCCACAGTGTGCAAAATTACTGCAAAAAGGAGGAATATCAAAGAAAAAGGACATAAAACAACATTTCGTAGTAGGTGCTGCGTCCTCGCTGCACCCATTAGGAGGTACAGCGCCCTCGCTGTACCACACGCAAAGAATGACTCTCAGAATTGACAAATCGCGCTTGCGATGGGTACGGCGAGGGCGCCGTACCTCCTAAGAAAACTGAACGCATGTCATGCCTTGCCTCCTGATAATTCTGAACATATATCATTATATATAATATAAGGTGGGGAATAAATCAGCAATATGTTACCTTGTTTATAACGTTTTTAATAACTTTGCACAAGTTTTAAGGATAACAACACTCAAAAAGACAGACTATGGTCAGACAATGCTTCATCCTTTTCGGATGCATGGCTCTCGGCGAATTGATTATCAAGTTGACGGGACTGAAGTTGCCATCGAGCATCATCGGTATGCTGCTTCTCACGCTACTGCTCAAACTGAAGGTCATCAAGGTGGAATGGGTAAGAGGTCTCACGGACTTTCTTATAGCCAATCTCGGTTTCTTCTTCGTGCCGCCTGGCGTGGCACTTATGCTTCACTTCAATCTCATCAAGGCTGAGATAGTGCCTATCATCGGCGCCACGGTGGTGAGCACGGCGCTGGTGCTGCTCGTCACTGGTCACACTCATCAGATTGTGGCTAAGGGAGAGAAGAAGATTACGACAAAGATTAAGGACAAGATAGACGATAAACGCAAGAACCATGATAACTGACATATTGACCAACCAGTATTTCCTTCTGGCATTGACTTTCGGTGCCTATCAGGGTGCAAAACTCCTGCAGCGCAAGACGGGATGGGTGCTTCTCAATCCTATCTTGATAGCCATAGCGCTGATAATAGTGTTTCTCTCGGCTTTTGACATCTCATATGACACTTATTATGAGAGTGCCCGCCTGATAGACTTCTGGCTAAAACCTGCCGTGGTGGCACTGGGTGTACCTTTGTATCTGCAACTGTCGCAGATAAAGAAGCAGTTTATTCCTATCTTGGCTTCACAGATGGTGGGCTGTCTGGTGGGAATAGTCAGCGTGGTGCTGACGGCGAAACTTCTGGGAGCATCTCACGTCGTGGTGGTGTCGCTTGCCAGCAAGTCGGTGACGACGCCTATCGCCATGGAGGTGGCACAGACGCTTGGCGGCATTCCCTCGCTGACGGCTGCCGTGGTGGTGATAACGGGATTGATAGGTGCTATAGCAGGATTTAAGATTATGTCTGTGGGACATATCAACAATCCCATGGCAAAGGGTCTCTCCATGGGTGCCGCCTCTCACGCCCTCGGCACATCGGTGGCTATGGAGCGCGATGAGTTTGTGGGTGCATATGCCAGCCTCGGTCTGACTCTCAATGGCATACTCACGGCACTATTGACTCCGTCGGTTGTGGCTCTACTCTGACAGGCTCACCAGACTGACTGGGGGGGGGAGGAAGGAGTTGTATTATCTCCGCCATCTTTATTTGTAGCGTACGTCGCAAGTCATCCGTGCGGTTCATATTCAGTTTCTTTCGAATATGGCTTCGCTGGCTTGTGATGTTTGACTCCGTCTTATTCAGTCGGGCGCATATCTCCTTTAGAGTGTGTCCCTCGAGAATAAGGCGGCATATTTCTTTTTCGCTTGCGGTCAACTCCGCGCATATCATATCCCATGCCAGATTGTCGAGTTCCTCTTTGCGCAGGCGGTCGCGGGCATTCGACACAAGACGTTGACGCTGTTCGGTAGAGAGTCTTTCCAGCAAGTTCAAAGCCTTATCTCCTGTCATATCCTTCAGATTTGACAACATCTCCAGTGCTTTCATCTCCTCTTGCGACACCTCTCGCGGTTGACGTAGCCCTCGCGTTATGCGGCTCAGATTATAACAATAGACATAAAAGAGCATCACGAAACCAACGAGTATCGGTTTCAAGGAGAGCACCATGAGATGTGTGTCTTGTGTGAAAAGATGGAATAAGACCATCGGCACAAGTAGCAAAGAGGTGACACGCGCGGCGAAATTCAGTCGCATGCTCAGTGCCGCTATGGCAATGATGAAAGTCACGAAGATGTTGCCCGCCACGGTGATGTTGTCTTCCAACACGCCGAAGAATGTGCAGAAGACATTGTCGACGGAGATTTTTGCCACCACGAGCAGCAATATCGCCGAGAGTCCACGGCTCAGCGTGACATTCTGATGCCATATCATCATCTGGATGACGACAAAGGCTACCAGGTTGACACACGCCACAGTAAACCCTACTGGTTCCCAGAAAAGCAGGAACAGACAAAACTGATAGGGGATGACGAGCGCCTCTATAATAGTTATAAATATGTAGGCGAGTACTCGTCGCCTGTCTACCACTCCACAATATTTCGGACATAGCCGGCTCTCTATCTGAAAAATCAGACGGACGGTCAGGTTGTTTAATTCTCTCATATTAACTTTTGGCGTGATACAAAAAACACACGCATTTAATCTTACATTTTCCGCTGAAGCGTCACTTTTCAGTCTATTTATACTCATGTCGAGCCTCAGCGGGTGCAAATTTAATACACTTTTAGTGTTTTTCAGTTGTCATTGGGTAAAAAAGAGCGTAAATCAGGGTATTTCAGGGTAGGAAAATGCAAAGATAAGCTTGTCGGCAGATAATTTTGCCGTCGTGAACCAGAATGAATGACGGAAATATCGAAACAAGTATCATTGAAAAATTATAACCTTAATATCATTATATATATTAACCCTTAAAAATTAAAAACTATGAACAAAGTTACACTGTCACTCGTTGCATTAGCAACCATCGGTGGTACTGTCCAGGCACAGGCTGCCATGACACAGGATGAAAAGCAAGACGCCATCAACGCGAAGAAGGCCATCATCGACGAAATCCGCAAGACGCTCAATGCTGCCACCACCACGGTGAATGGTTGTGCGGACGTGTCGGAAACATATCTTCTCAAGTTGAGCAACATTGCCAAGGAACTCAATAAGATTTATGAGGACGACACTGACCTCGAGATTACTACAGACGAGATCAATGACTTCAACATGCGTATCGCTGACGCAGAGAGTGCTGCCATCACAGCGCAAAAGCCTTACACGGCAAAGAAAGAACTCACGGCTAAGTATGAAGTACTGAAGAAGTTGCTTGATGAGAAATTGACTATTGCCAATAAGTCTGCTTATCCAAAGGCAGGCCCTGAAAAGGTGAAGGCTCTCAATAATCTCAATGTTCCCGCCATTCTCGAGAAGATCAATGCTTATGACCTGACAAAGCAGGACATCGTGAATGACCAGACATCTATCGAGGGCGAGATAAAGACTGCCACAAGTAGTATCAATGAGATATTGAAGGACGAAGCCACTATCGCAAAAGAGGAGGCGGCTTTGGCCAACAATGAGAGTGCTCACAAGTCTGTAGTAGATGCCTACACCGCAGCAAAGGCAAGTTATGACGTGGAATTGGCAAAGGCTCTCGACGCTCTGCCTTCTGACTACTATAAGGACTGGCAGGAGGATGTCATCGAAGACCTCAACGAGCAATACCGCATCATCACCTCTGCCAAGAATGAGGACGCTAAGGACTATGAGGCTGGCACAGCAGCAGGTAAGGCTGCAGAGCGTGTCAACACCATCAAGACTGCTGCGGGACAGATTGAGACATTGGTAAGCAATAAGGTAGCAGAGAAGAAGGTGCAGGAAGATGCTTACGCAGAAGCATTGGAAAAAATCAAAGACCATCAGACTGGTCTTGACAAAATCAATAAGAAACTCTCTGACCGCAAACTCACCGACTGCGATGCCAGCATTGCTGATGTTCAGAAAATGATTGATGAGTTGTCTGCAAACATTGAAACTCAGTATAAGGCGCATACAATAGCATCTTACAAATATGATGACACGAGAGTGAAAATCACTAAAGCTACCAATGCTATCAACGACGGCAAGAATCATGGTTATCAGGCTATTATTGACAACTATGATGTTTACAAGAGCATGACCGCTGATGTCGAGGCAGCACAGAAAACTCTCGATGACGCTGTGACAGTTGCTCAGAAGGCTTCCGAGGACGGTGCGTATAAGCCATCCGACTACTTCGCAAAGACTCAGAATAATGTGCAGTCAGCCATTGACGCTCTTACTAAGGAAATCAAGACTGCCTATGACGGTAAGACTGCCGTGACATACAAGAGTAATACATTGGCTAATAAACTGAAGGACATAACCTCCAAGCAGTCTACCTATAACTCCAATACTGCTGATGCTCTGAAGGCTTATGAGGCTATCCAGAAGACTGTCGCTGACCAGAACAAACTCTTGGCTGACTTGGCTGAGGCTATGAAGGATGATCCAAAGGTAACTGTTGACGGCACCAGCGCAGGCAAGTCTTATCAGACTCGTTATGACGAACTCGTTGCTGAGGTAAAGGCTATCACCGACAAGTTGGCTGAGGCTAAAACTAAGGCGGACGCTGAGCATCTCAAGGCTATGAAAGAGGCTGCAGGCAAGACTGTGTCTACTGATGTACAGACGCTTATCGACTCTTATGCTACCAACAAGACAAATTATGACCTTAACAATGCCAAGGCTACGGCACAGGTTTACCTTGACAAGGCTGCCGAACTGATTGCCAACAACAAGAAGACTCTTGATGGCGTGACAGGTGACTTCGGCAACCAGGCTGACGCTATCAACAAGAAGAAGGCTGAGATAGAAAAGATTATCGCTGACGTGGAGGCTGAATACACTAAGGCAAAGACGACATACGAAAGCGCCACAGAGGATGATAAGGTCAATGCCGCTGCCAAGGCTGTGGAGACTCTCACCAACATCAACGATAATCTGGAGAAGAACGTAGCACCTGAGGTGGAGGCTCTCAACACACAGGCTACGGCTGCCAAGGAGAACAAGGTGGCATATGACGAGACTATCGCTTTGGCTAACGACGCTTCTGACGTGAAGAAGGCTCTGAATGATCTCAAGACTTACGTGGCAAGCACTGCTTCCAGTACGGCTCAGACTTATTACAACAATGAAGTAGACAAACTCATCGCAAGTCTTGACGAGGTGAAGAAAGAGATAGACAAGGCTTACGCTGACCTGAAGTCTAAGGATATGAAGGCTGACCTCTCTGCAAAGGTGAAAGACATTAAGACAAAGGCTGATAACCTGAAGGCTACTGTCGAACCTAACGAAATCGCCCACAAGGACCAGACTGATGCCACAAAGACTCTGCTCGAGAATTGGCAGAAGGCTTATGACACCATCTCCAATGGCGACCTCTCTGACGAGGCTAAGACCTATCTGTCAGAAATGGCAGGCGAGCGCGAGAAGATTACCGCTCTCAACAAAGACATCGAGGACGCATTTGGCAAGGGACAGTCAAAGGCAAAGAATGAGGAGATAGAGGCTTCGGTCAACGCTATCACCAACGCCATCGTCAGCATACAGCAGAAGTCTAAGGACAACTACGACGCTAACGTGGCAAAGACCAACTCGGCTGAGCATGAGGCTTTCCTCTCTACCATCACCGCTACGAAGACCCAGTTTAGCCATGCCGTGGACGTGCTCAACAAGTTTGCCGGCATCAAGAACGACGCAAGCAAGACTGCCGTGGACAATCTGCTCGAAACTCACGATGCCATCTATGCTTATGCTGACAAGATACGCCAGTTGAACAGCACCGAGAGCAAGGATTACGCTTCTTATGCTACCGCTACCTATGGTGACGAGAGTTCTATCTACAGTTCTGAAGCATACCGCAAGACTGCAAGCCAATACACGACGGAGATAAACAACCTGCTGACAGATTATCAGGACAAGGTAAACACGGTGGCTTACGCTAACTTCAAGACTGTTGTGGCAGATGCTGAAACTGCTCTCAATAAGAAGCAGAACATCATAAAGGACTACTTGTACGACGGACATGACAAGGCATTCAAGGATGTTGCCGACGTGATAGCCGAGGCTAAGGCAGCCGGTGTCGCTACTTCTACAGACGCAGTTCCTGTTGATCCGATGTATGCCGTGAATGTGGACACATGGGCTGTCACTCTGGAGACCAACCTCACCACAATGCTCGATGCTGACCTTGTGAAGGCTTGCGACGCAGAGAAGACATTCCTCGTTGACGCCATCACCACACTCCATGCGTCTGAGACAAAGGAGATAAAGGGATTGACTCTATCGGAAAGTGACATAGAAGGATATCTCGAGACTATTGACGACTTGAAGGCTACCGTTGACCAAATTGCCGAGGGCTATGAGCAGACACCTGAATCTGTAGAGGCTATCCGCGCCGCTTACGACAACTACTTCGCTACTGGCAAGAAGCACTCTGCAGCATATGAGGAGGCTGTCAGCAAGTCTAAGGATAGTGAGGCTAACCTCGCGGCTTATGACAAGATCATCGGTTATCTCGATGACGCACAGAGCGAACTTGACAAGGTTGTCAGCGACATCAAGCAACTCATCATCTGTCATCAGAAGAGTTGGGAAACCTCAAGGATTAGCATCATGCAGGGAGAGCTTGACAAAGCATATCAAGATGCAGAAACCGCTAAGAAATATGGCATGTGCGTGACTCTCGAAGAGACTGTCAAAGAAGGTTTCGTTGGTGACAAGAGCGATTTCGCTGGCGAACTTGAAGACCTCAAGAAGAACGCTATAAAGGACGAGATCGTTGCACTCGGACTAAAGACTGACGAGGTGAAGGAGCAGTATAACCAGGTGGCAAAGATTGACCTTGACAAGGTGGCTGGATATGACGAGAAGATCGAAGGTCTCTACAAATCTCTGCTCACCGCTAATGGCGGAGAGACAAGCATCGAGTCAAGATGGAACAGTGGCAAACTGACCTTCGCACAGGCTCACAAGGAACTCGTGGCTCAGGAGGCTAAGGTTGCCAATATGCTCCAGGAGTTGAACTCTCTCGACACAAGCAGCACTCGCGTTGCAGAGGCAATAGCAGATGTCAACGCAAAGATAACAGAGGTTGATGAAGCTATCAAGCAGGCTGAGGAGTGGACTAACTATAACGATGCCACAAAGGCTGCATATGGCGAAGAGGTGGAGGCTCTGCGCGGTTATCTCTCTATGGTCCAGAGCGACTTGGAGGCAAAGAAGGGCACTATTCTATTCCATAAGGACGGATTGATTTATGACCTCGACCAGTTGTATAACAACACTCCTGAGGAAGAGAGCGACCTGTATAAACTCTACGTCAAGCACGTGAAGAATGACAAGGCTAAGGCTGCCATCGACGAGAAGGTTGAGGCACTGGAGGCTCTTGCTAATGAGACATACGAGAAGATCTCTGCATTCAAGTATGTAAATGACATTGAGAGTGAGAACGAAGGATGGACAAACCAGATTGAGAACATCAAGAAGGACATCATCGATTCTTACAACAATGTGACACTTGAAAGTGAGACTGCCGCTCACGAGTCTAACATTGCTAACGTGAAGGCAAGTATTGCCAATATAGACAGATGGTATTCACACGACGAGGCATTTAATGAATTGTATTACGATGTATACGATGCCATCAAGAAGATCGACCAGGAGATAATTGCCAATAGCAAGTATGGAACTGAGCGCGAGACTGCACTGAGAAATGAGTATACACGTATTTACAAGTTGTTTATAAATGCATACAACTATAACGATTATACTTACTATAACGGTTCAGTGTTGACCGACATTGACGGCAACTATACCGTCGATGAGGATGGCAATACAATCGTCGTTCCTATTGACTACCTGTCAGAGGCTTATCCTGTAGTTGTTGAGCGCATAGCACAACTGACGGCTGACGTTGCACAGTTGAAGTCTGACGCTGAGACTATGTCTTACCTTGAGGGTGACGTCGACGGCGACAAGCAGGTGACTGTAAACGACTACTCTACTCTGCGCAACTTCATTCTCAACAACGTGGCGTATGAGGATGCTTCCGAGTCTCAGCGCTACGCAGCCGACTACAATGGTAACGGTCAGTTTGAGGTGGGCGACCTGAATGCTATCTCCAACATCATCTTCGGTATTGAGACTCCGACACGTGTACGTGCAAGTGTTCGCGCTGCATCAGGCGAGAATGAGATTAGCATGACTAAGCAAGCTGAGGAGATATCGGTATTCGGCAAGACTGTGAAGGTGGCTGTGAGCCTCACCAACAGCAAGGCATTCACCGCAGGTCAGTTTGACATCCAGTTGCCAGAGGGTATGAGCATCGCGGGCAACGAACTGACTGACCGCAGCAATGGTCATGAGATCTTTGTCAACGAGATTGGCGACGGACTCTACCGCGTGCTGGTAGCCACTATCGACAACAATGCTTTCAACGGCAATAGCGGCGACTTGGTAGTCCTCAATATGCAGGTGGGCAGCAACGTTGCTGACGGCAACATCCAGATGAGCAATGCCATCTTTGCCGACGCTCAGGGTAGAGCTTACTCTCTCGGCGACATCGACGGCACCAATGCCACAGGCATCGAATCTATCAATGCCGCTACAGCCAAGGAGCGCGTTTACTCTATCGGAGGTCAGATCATGAAGACCGTGAAGAAGGGCATCAACATCATCGTTGGCGAGAATGGCGAGGCCAAGAAGGTAATTAAGAAGTAATAGACTTAATGGTCAGGAAACACTGGCATGTCGGAAGATCCCCTATAATGCCTTTTCCCACATATATTGCTGGTGTTTCCTTTTACTTCAATCTGTTTCACAATCTAAAAAGACAATTATCATGAAGAGAATATTCAACACTCTGGCTTTAGTCCTACTTTGCTGCTTGACGGCTTCGGCTGGCGACAACAAACTCTCTATTGCCAATTTTCAGATAGTTCCGGGCGAAGAGAAGACTCTTGAGGTGATACTCACCAATGAGGACAACATCTCGTCATTGCAGTTTGACATGACTTTCCCCAAGGGACTCTCCTATGTAGACGGAAGCCTCAGCAAGGTGACAACACGCATCACCCGCAGTAGCCATTCCCTGATAGGCAATCTGCAGTCTGACGGCACTTACCGTTTCGGTGTATTGTCGACATCTGCCACCTCAGCAGGTTCTGCCATCAAGGGTAATAGCGGCGCTATCTTCACCATGAAGGTAAAGGCTGACGGAAGTTATACTGGCGGCAATATCGAGGTGGACGGGATTATCGGCAGCGATGCCACAGTAGAAACTCCTGTACGCATCGACATGGAAAAATTCACCGTGAAGGCTCAACTCAATGTAGGCACCGTGGATGTGGAGACCAAGTCTCTGTCGCTCTCGAGTGGTGACAAGGCTACTGTCAACGTGTCGCTCACAAACACAATAACTCTGAGTGCTCTGCAAGCAAAGATAACTTTGCCTGAAGGCATTGTGTTTGACACAGATGAGGATGGAGAGAATATCACCTACACCGACCGTCTCTCTGACAATCATGTGGCTACGGTAAATCTCATTCCAGGCACGACAAACGAGTATATGATTGTCATCTCTGCTCTCACGGGCGACAGTTTCGACGGTACTGAGGGCAACCTGTTTGGTCTCAACATCATTGCAACCGATGAATTCAAGGGTGGCGACATAGTAATATCTGATGTCATTGTTTCCAACAATTATGCTATCCCTTACGAGATGGATGCAACTCTTACTGTAAGCTGTGCCATTGTAGATGGTATTGACAGTGTATGGCAGAATGCCGACGGCGCTACTTGCACCGACATCTATACTCTCGGTGGCGCAAGGGTTAATGCTGTGGAAAAGGGGAAGGTGTATATCCTTCGCTATTCTGACGGTGCTACGAGAAAGGTTATAGTTAAGTAAGAGGTAAATTCCATAAATTCTGCCAATTGGCAGACAATTAAGTAAGTAGAAAGGAGACAGCGCAGTGATGCGGTGTCTCCTTGTTTTATATTGTATTTACAGTATGAGATGTTTATTCTTCCAGTCGCATTGAGAAAGGTATGCCTCGCTTCAACATGTCATTAAGGGCAGGGCGCAGACGCGAGAGAAATCCTTCCCACGACTTATTCTCTGCCTTGCTCCATCCTGCCTCGGAGAGGGCTATGGCACGCGGATAAGCCTGATAGTAGATGCGCTCGGGAGTGTTGATGCACTCGCTCCACAATGTGCCAGCAACACCAAAGAGATTGTTCTTCTCAAACTCCTCTCCCATTCCCCATGCAGGGTCAAGGTCATATGCTTGCTTCAGCGTGGTGGTAGGCATACCCCAGTTCACCTCAGGCATATCGCCCTTTGCCATAGGATAATCGAAATAGCAATGTACGCCAGGGCAGAGCATGATGCGGGCATTGTTGGCAACAGCAGCATCGAGGGCTTCCTTGGTCTGACCTGATCGCCAAGCGAAGGTGACACATCCAGGCTGTATCTTCTTGAAGTCTGACTCATACCAAAACATCGGTGTCTTGTTGTACTTTGTGCGCAATGTGTCTATCATGCGGTCGAAGAGATAACCCTGCAGACGCCAGTTCTCTGACCTGTCGGTAGTGGTGATGCCAAGTTGCTGCTTGAGTTTCTGACACTTAGGACAATCTGTCCAGCAGTCGAGAGGTGGATTGCCAGCCTCGTCGCCTCCGAGGTGGATATATGGAGAAGGGAAGATGTCGGCAAGTTCCTTGAACACATTACCTAAGAACTCATAGGTGAACTCATTGCCTGGGCAGAGCAACTCATTTGACACGCCACAGGTGGTGCGTATGGGCACTTGGCGCTGATGGCAGGTCAGTTCGGGGAACACGCTGATGGCAGCCACCTCATGTCCTGGCATCTCTATCTCGGGCACTACCTCTACATAATATTCTGCGGCATAGTTCACCAAGTCGCGCATCTGCTCCTGGGTGTAATATCCCTTTATGGGAAACATCATGTCGTCCTGTCCCCAGCGCGATGATGCCTCGGCGGTCAACTGTGGATATTTCTTTATCTCTATGCGCCATGCCTGGTCGTCGACGAGATGCAGGTGCAGGGCATTGAGTTTATAGCGAGCCATCTCGGGCACAAAGGCCTTGAGGTCTTCATAAGGGATGAAGGTGCGCGCAGGGTCTACCATCAGTTCGCGGATGTTGGTGCGTGGATAGTCCTCTATAAACATCTGCGGCAACTTTGCCACATGCTGATAAGTGCCGCTACCGCGAAGCAACTGGTCGAGGGTCATCAGGCCATAAAACACGCCCTTCTCAGTGCGTCCCTTGATGGTCACTCCATCGGAACTTACCTCCAGTGTGTAGCCTTCCTCCTTTGCTATGCTCTGGTCTATGGAGAGGTTGAGACTGATGGGATACAACTTACTGTTCACATCATCGCCAAGACGCTCTGCCAATATACGCTGGGCTTGTTTGCGGATGTTCCCCGAGCACTGGTTGTCACACACGATCTCCCACTTGACATCAACATGCAGGGCAGCAGCCTTGCCGTTGACACGTATCTCGGCAGGAGCAGGAGTAAGACATTCTTGTGGATTGCATATCTCGGCACCCTTAGGGGCATCTGCGAAGAATAGTTTCCACCCCTCTGCCTTGCGGTAAGCCTTCTCTGCACCTTTGGGTAGGATGAGTTTCACCTTATTTCTGTCTATACCATAGAAAGCCGTTGCCGAAGCATGAGGCGGTGTCTTGGAGTTTACCTTCATAGTGGTAAGATCGTCAAGGCGTGCGAAGGCGTAGTCCTCTATCGCGGTGTTGCCCTCAATCGTTATGCAGCCGAGGGACTTGCAACCCGAAAAGGCGGCAGCACCGATGGTCGTTACTGACGAGGGAATGGTGATGGAGGATAGATTGTCGCAGTCGAAGAAAGCCTGTTCGCTTATCACCTTTGCGGTCTGGGGAAGCAGGATGCTCTTGAGTTTATGCCTTGAGTGGAAGGCATTGGCAGGAATAGTGTCGCACTGGGCGTCACTCAGGTCTATGTCACGCAGTTGCCAGCAGAGGTCACGCAGTTGGCGGAAGTCTGAATTACGGGTAGTAGTCAGTTTACCGGTAAGTTTTACTTTCACAGCCATTGACTTCTGTTCTGCTTTCAAGTCATTCATGTTTGCCACAGTCTGAGCCATCGCCGGAGCGACTAAAGACATGGACATGGCAAACGAGAGGAATAATGATTTGTACATATGGGTATGATTGTTTTTGTTAGTTTATCTTTTATATTTTGCAAAGATAGGAGGTATGGCGCCCTCGCCGTACCATCTCGCGCAAGATTTAACATTTGTTATTTCTCGCTTGAGTGGTACAGCGGGGGCGCTGTACCTCCTATCATCATTCATTGAGATGGGTGCAGCGGGGACGCTGCACCTACTATAGTTACTTCAGGATGACCTTCTTGCCATTGATGATGTAAGCACCCTTCTTGCCAGCAACAGACTTCACAGCCTTGCCATCGAGAGTGTATACCTTCTTGGCAGAAGCGCCTTCAGCAGAAATACTGTTGATGCCTGTGGCAACAGCCTTATCTGCTGCAAGAGCCTCTGCATAGATTTCCTTAGCAGCTTCCGCAATTTCATCCACTCTTGTCAACATCTTATTGAACTCAGCCTGTGTGATAGGATCACCATACAATACGTAGAACATCTGAGACATTTCCAAATTCAAATCGTCGAGTGCATTGAAATACTTTGCCATGCCCTCATCACCTAAGTGAGTACATTCCTCATTAAGATTCATCTGGTACTCAGATATCGCGCTTGCCACAGGATAATACTTCGCATTGAACTGTGCCATAAACTCTTCCATCTGAACATTGCTATAGAAGTTTTCTACACCTTCCTTAAACCATCCGAAGCTCTGAGCAGAGGTTTCGATGTCCTCTAAGTCATAGATATCGTCCTCGTCTGCAGGAGCGGCAGAAAATTCCTTTGCGAGTGCCTCCCATACCGCCTTATCTTCCAATGTGTAGGTAAGGTCATAATCTGGGAAATCAGTCTTCACCTTCTCAATATCAGCATCAAGAGTCTTGAGTGTAGCATTGATGTCGTCTACCAAAGCACCTGCTTTTGTAGAAGCCTCAATGAGGTCTTCCATCGTTGTTGCCAATGTCTCAAACTTCTTTATAGCCTCCTCATATACGTCCTTAGATTCAGCACCCATAGTTGCCATGTATGCTTGTGACATATCAGCCTGAAGGTCCTCGAACGAGTTGTAATAGTAGGCCTGTACACTTAGAGGAATTTCTTCCATAGCCTCAGACAAAGTCCCATTCAATTTCTGGTAAACTTGTCCCACCTGATAACTATAATCGTCCAATTCAGCCTGTTCCATAGCGTTGTCCATGCCATCGCTATAGTCCTTGACTGTATTCTGATATTCAGCCACCTCTGCAGATGTCAGCGTACCTTCGTTTTTCTTGGTTTTAGCCTCAGCAGACATTTCCTGGAGTGCGATCTTTGTGTATTCCAAAGAAGAGAGGACATCGCTATCGGGATACTTCTCTGACACTGCCTTTGACAGAGATTCAATCTTGGCAATAGCATCATTAATAGCCTGCTGGAGCGCTTCGTATTCAGCGTCAGTGGCCAATGTAGAAGTTTCTTCCTCTGCTGCTACTGCATAGCAAGTGGATGCAGTCTGGGTTGCAAATACAGGTGCTGCACCGAGTGTCAGCATCGCTGCGAAGAGTA
>CAVKNF010000048.1:0-14866 GCA_963657415.1 bacterium
TGATGCGCGCATTGTTGGCCTTCACCTCCTCCATGTCAATCTGCGGATTGCTGTCTCCGTCGTATTTCTTCAGCAGGTCGAGGGTGGGGTACTTGTATCTCACAAACGGTTCGAGAGGGTTTATCGGGGTGGACTGGTCTACCTTCTCTGCCACTGTCGAGCCCTGAGCCTTTGCTTCCGTCACGGGAACTTCCACATTAAGTTTTGACTCGCCACTGTCTGTAGTCTCATCCTTCTTTGCGTTCTCGTTGTTGTCAGATACGGTCAAGACAGGTTCCTGCTTTGTAGGAGTGGTCTCCACGATGTCGTCGGTGAGGATAATGGGTTCAAACTTCTCATCCTCGTCTTTATCATTATCCTTTTCCTTCTTTACTGGTTCTACAGTTTCCACCACAGTTTGCTCCACAGTATTTTCATTCTCCTCCTTGTCGACAGAGTCGCTTCCTGTTCTCACCGTCCATGGAATCTTAGGACGGTTGTCAACACCGAGACGAAGCAACTTCCTTACATAGATGATAGTATTGGCGCTTACCACTGAGAGGAATATGACGGCTATGGTGATGAGCAATGCCGACAGACCTGGAGCGCCAATGACATTCTCCACCTGTTCGACGATAAACATGCCGTGGTTGCCTCCAGGATTGAAGAACAGAAAGCCCATTACTGGTGTGAGCACCTTGGCAAATGTCACAGAGCACCATATCATAATGATGAATAGTGCAAAGAATGATTTCAGCAGGTTAATCTTGTATGCATTCATCAGTACGAGCGATGACAATAGGAGAAACAAGGGTATGATGAAAGCTGGAAATCCGAAGTTCGTAGCTATGAGCCACCATGAGATTATGGCACCCATACTGCTACAGCTATTGGCAAACTGACGGTTGCTATTGAGCCAGTCACCAGGTCGTGTTTCAGTCAAAATGCTTTGGTCTGCCTGTCCGGTCATGAGAAATGACACCATCGCTATTACCAAGTATACGGCGAAGGCGAACAGAATCAGTCCGAGGATGAAGTCGATCTTTTCATGGTGGAATATATTGTTGAAACCTACAGCCTCGCCGATGTTTTTAGCGTTGCCGCTTGTCGTTTTCTTTCTTTTTGCCATTTATACGTATGGGGTTATGATATGAATTACTTGCAAAAATACGGAAAATATCACATAGAGACGTACCTTTTCGTACTTTTTTTCTAATTTTGCAAATGATATTGACATATCTAAATGGGCAAGACTATATACAATAAGTTTGATAAAAAAGAAGTAAATAATCTTCCGGTAGCAAGCTTTGAAGGACGAATAATTGTTATAATGACAGAGCAGGAGGCGGAGAAGGCTGTCGACTATCTGTTGTCGTCGGACATTCTCGGTGTCGACACTGAGACGCGTCCAACATTCAAGAAAGGGCATGCCAGCAAGGTGGCGCTCCTGCAGGTGAGCAATCGCGACACATGTTTTCTCTTTCGCTTGAATATGATAGGGTTATGTGCACCGGTGAAGAGACTTCTTGAGAATACGGCAGTGCCTATGGTGGGCATCTCTTGGCATGACGACATGTTGATGCTGCATAAGCGTGGCGACTTCAAGGCAGGTAGATTTATAGAACTCCAGAAGATGGTGGGACTGATAGGCATAGAGGATTTGTCGCTGCAGAAGATATGGGCGAATCTCTTTTCGCAGAAGATATCCAAGCGCCAGCGACTGACCAACTGGGAGGCAGATATTCTCACCGATTCACAAAAGAAATATGCCGCTCTCGACGCGTGGGCGTGCATACAAATATATGAGGAGATACAGCGTCTCCACAATACTCATGATTATGAATATGTAGCCGTTACCCAACCGGCAATTAAAGAAAATAAAATAGAAACGAAAGATGAACTATAAGTCAGTACATTTGAAGAAGGGTAAGGAAGACAGTCTTAAACGTTTTCACCCATGGATATTCTCTGGTGCCATCAACTATATGGATGAAAACATAGCTGAGGGCGAGGTGGTAAGGGTATTCACTTTCAGTGGCGACTTCATAGCCATCGGTCACTTCCAGATTGGTTCCATCGCCGTACGTGTGCTTTCTTTCAGCGATGTGGACATCGACCGCGAGTTTTGGCATAGCCGTCTGCAGTCGGCTCTCGATATGAGAAAGAATCTCGGACTGATAGACAATCCCAATAACACCACTTATCGATTGGTACATGGCGAGGGCGACAATTTGCCGGGCCTTGTCATCGACTGCTATAACGAGACTGCCGTGGTGCAGGCGCACAGTGTAGGTATGCACGTGAGTAGGAATATCATCAGCGAGGTGTTGCTCGAAGTTATGGACTCGCGTATCAAACATGTGTATTACAAGAGTGAGACCACTCTGCCATATAAGGCTGACCTCAGCCAGGAGAACGGTTTCCTGCACGGCGGCACTGATGACAATATTGCCATGGAGAACGGTTTGCAATTCCATGTGGACTGGCTAAAAGGACAGAAGACGGGTTTCTTCGTAGACCAGCGTGACAACCGTTCGTTGCTCGAGAAATTCTCCAAGGGAAAGAAGGTGCTCAACATGTTCTGCTATACCGGCGGATTCTCAGTCTACGCCATGCGCGGTGGTGCTGAAATAGTTCACTCCGTGGATTCCTCGGCAAAGGCTATCGAACTGACTGACAGGAATATATCACTCAACTTTCATAATGACAACCGCCATCAGTCTTTCTGTGAGGACGCATTCAAATTCCTGGATGCCAACGACAATAAGTATGACCTTATCATACTTGATCCACCAGCATTTGCCAAGCATCGCGGTGCTCTGCACAATGCCCTCAAGGGTTATATGCGCCTAAATGCAAAAGGTTTTGAGGCTATCAAAAAGGGTGGCATTTTGTTCACCTTCAGTTGTTCGCAGGTGGTGACAAAGGACAACTTCCGCAATGCTGTCTTTACTGCTGCTGCTCAGGCAGGCCGAAAGGTGAGAATATTGCATCAGATACACCAACCTGCCGACCATCCTATAAATATCTATCATCCCGAAGGCGAATATTTGAAGGGACTGGTATTATATGTTGAATAATAAGGTAGAACGTTACATCGCGAGCCGCTCTTTGCTTGTTCATAAGTCAAAAGTGTTGGTAGCTCTTTCGGGAGGTGCTGACAGTGTGGCTTTGCTTTGCATATTGCTCAGCCTCGGTTATAAGGTTGAGGCGGCGCACTGTAATTTTCATCTTCGTGGAGAAGAGTCTGAGCGTGATGAGGCTTTCTGCAAACAGTTGTGTCAAGAGCGCCATGTGCCTCTGCATCTTGCACATTTCGACACCAAGACCTATGCATCGCTCCACAAGGTGAGTATAGAGATGGCAGCACGCGACCTGCGCTACAATTATTTCAGCCAGTTGCGTGAGGACAATGGTTTTGATGCCGTCTGCGTGGCGCATCATAAGGATGACTCCGTGGAAACGGTTCTGCTCAACATTATCCGTGGCACAGGAATAGAAGGTCTTAAGGGTATAGCACCTAAGAACGGTTATATTGTTCGCCCCTTGCTTTGCGTTGACCGGGAAGAGATATTGTCTTATCTTGCTTCTATAAACCAAGATCATGTTGTAGACTCTACAAATCTGGAAGATGATGTTCAGCGCAACAAGGTGAGGCTCAATCTTATTCCGCTACTCAAAGAGATTAATCCTGCTGCCAGCAGAAACATAGCAAAGGTGGCAGAGCGTGTCTATGACACTCTGCCATTAATAGATGATGCAATTTCAGAGTCTATATCACGCATTGTTTTTGAAAACGGCGATGTGATAACGATCGATATACAGAAACTTACAGCGGAAAAGTCTCCAGAGGTTACATTGTGGTATATTCTCAAGGATAAAGGCTTTTCTTCTTCACAAGTGGAACAGATATATTCTTGCCTCGATGCACAGTCGGGTAGGGAGTGGACATCAGCCTCTCATTCTCTTGTTATAGACCGCCAGAGAATCATCATAGAACCGCTTGCCGAGGTTCAGCAGAAGTGCTTGCGTATCCCGGAGTCAGGTACATATATATATAATGAGAACCAGAAATTCCGGTTCTCATTACAAACTATTGATAGTAATTTTGTTATCAGTAAGAAGTCAGATATGGTGTGCCTTGATGCGGAAAAGATCTCATTTCCTCTCACTGTGCGTGCCGTGCGTAAGGGCGATAGTTTTGTACCTTTCGGCATGAAGGGCAGAAAGCTCCTCAGTGACTTCCTTACTGACCGTAAGATGTCTGTCTTAGACAAGCGTCGCCAGCTCGTTGTCACCGACTCTGCCGACCGTATAGTGTGGGTCGTAGGGCTTCGTCCCGACAACAACTTCTGCATAACCTCTGCATCAAGCAAGTCGCTCGTTATCCAACTTCTTCAGTCGCGCTGACTTTTACTCAATCACTCTGACTTTTACTCAATCACTCTGACTTTTACTCAATCACTCTGACGTAGCCGTCCTTGCGTGGTTTGGCAGGCTTCGGTTGCATGTTGGCATATCCCAATGCTATATGACCAATACCCTCATAGTCACCCTCGATGCCCCATTCCTTGAGCAAAGCCTTGCCGCGCTCGCTTGCGAACACTTCCTTGGCACGATGAATCCAGCATGCGCCCAGTCCTACGGCATGTGCCGCATTGAGCATGTTGCCCATCACAAGTGATCCGTCATACATGTAGGTGCCCCTTGACTTGTCTGCCAGCACAACGATGATGACAGGAGCATTGTAGAATGGGTCGGCGTGAGTGCCCATGACTTCTGCATTCATCCTTGACAGTTCGTCACGCAGCGCCTTATTCTTCACCACCACGATGAGTGGCGACTGCGCTCCCATACCAGTAGGGGCTGCCATTCCGGCTTTTGTTATCTTGTCAATGTCTGCCTGTGACGGCATCTCGTCCGTAAATGCCTTTATGCTACGGCGAGTGTAGAGAGCTTCCAATGCTTCCATAGTCCTTCGTGTTTTAATGGTTATTTGTTGTTGTAACTGCTTATTCTATAATGCCCGCTTCCTGCCATTTGTTAGCAAGCATCACGCAGTCGTTGTGTGCAGTCTCTTTGTCGACTTCATATTCATGCATGAGAGTATCCACCATGTCGTCAATGGTAAATTCCTTACCGTCCACGTTCTTCCAAATGTAGGCAGCAGTCTCATTGAGAGATATGATACTGTTGAAATCGATATTCTCTATGCCTTCTGCCACGATGATGTTTTCTCCGCATACATCGCGCAGTACGAATCCTTTCTTTGTCTTCATTATCTTGTTCGTTTATATTCTTGTTAGATAGCGCCAAAGAGTTTTACCCATCTTCTATATATTCCCAGCAGGTAGCGCCTTATAGGGCGCAGACGCATCCATATGGCGGAATATATTTTCCATTTTCGTCCGTGGATGGAGTCAAGGGTAGTGCGTCCCTTACGGTAAAAACCAGTCACCTGTGCCCGTATATCGTCCTTGGTGCAATGCTCCACGGTAAGGTTTCCGTCACCGAGAAGAGTCACGTTGTTGCCGTCAATGCTGATTATTCTATGTAGCACATAGTGCCCAAGAGCAATCTCTGCCAGCACGGGTTCGCCGCAGACCACATCCGTGGCTTTTCGCAGCACAGCTGTGTCACGCTGGTCTTCAAGAAACGGGCGCATGCTGAAACCTCTGAGTTTTAGACTTACTGTATGGCCTTCCTCCAGCAGACTTGTTATCTGAGGGAAGAGCAAGGCATTGTTTACCTTCAGTTCGCGCTTCTCGATATTGCTTTCTCGCATATGATGGCTGATTCCTTGTCTGGACGACAAAATAGGTTGTAGTTGGGTGTCGTCTCTATTATCTTAGTTATTATCTTGCACATGTCATCCATCACTCCGCTGTCCCATTTCATTATTGAGCAGGATGTGATGAGCGATGAGAAAGCCTCCAGTGTGGAGAGCTTTTCCACATGGTTTGTGGTGTCGCGCTTGATGGTGACCATAGCTCCGAGTCGAGCCTTTATATTGCGATAGCAGGGAGTCTTGCCACTCCAAGGACTGCCGTATATGTAAGGTGTGCCGTCAATGATTCTTATGATGGGGTTGTCGTCGTTCATCATGTCGCAACCGGGAATATGTCGCAACCACATACTTGTTTGAGTGCTCTTTCCTGTACCGCTCTTTGCTGTAAAGGCATATCCCCATCCGTCTTTTCTTACGAGCGATGCGTGCACAAGAGCCGTCTGCTGCTTGCATCCTGCAAAGGCGAAAGCCATCATTATGGCGTTGTTGAGTCCGAATGAGCGCATTGCCTCCGAACCATTAAGTGCGCAGCTGCAATTAGAGAAACCATTGCTCGACTGTATCATACAGCAACTCTTACCCGTGATGTCCTTCACGATGAACTGGTAGTCGCCCTCATCCGTGCGGTTCACTATGGTGATGCCATTGCCTGTGTCTACATCCTTCACCCGGTGACAAACGTCTTTCTTCCAGGGTTTGAGAGTGTCGTCCACATGCATGTGCAACAGTTTGATGCTACTCTCATTATAAGCCTCTTCCGTTACTCTGAACGGTTCGAAAGATGGAATGAGATGACAACCGTTGACCTGTCCCTCTCTGAACGACACGGCGATGCCCAAGTCGGCTATGATGTAATGGTTTATGGTTTCCATTATCTTCTTTCAGGCATACCACCAGGAGCGCCACCAGACATTCCGCCAGGACCATCGCCAGGTTTACCACCACGTCCAGGACCTTTGCCTCTTTCTGCCTTCATCTTCTCCTTCATCTCCTTCTTCTCTGCCTTTGCCGCCTTCTTGTTTGCAGCAGTATTAGCCGATTCGTCATCGGCAGCAGAGACAGCCTCAAACTTGAAATCAGAAGTAGCTATATATTTTACGATGTAGCTATCTCTTTTCTTGTCTGTGTACTTTCTTTGCAACTTAAGATATTTCTTCTCAGCCTTTTTGCGTGACTTGTCGAAAGACACGATGCAGGTAGGTGAGTCTACTCCCTGTCCCTGCAGATAACTCTTCAGCTGGTAGGAATAGCTGTCGCGACCATATAGGAAATTAGTCTTGGAGTCTGTCCAGGCAGAGTCTATCTCCATTATATCGGTAAAGTAGACGGTGGAGTCATTAAATGATGCGGAAAAACCATAGGCATACACCTTTGTCGGCTTTTCGATGGCATTGGCCACGCTTATTGTCAGCATCAGCACGAGGCTGAGTAGAAGATATTTGCAATTGGTCTTCATTTTCTCTCTTATTAATATGCTTTTTTATGTTTCAACTTGTTGATATGCCTTGTGGCAGTATCTCTTATCTGTCGTGCACGCTCGCGCGTAAATCCATATTTCATGCCTATCTCCGCCAATGTCATCTGGTCGCAGGCTATGCCATAGTAGGCTTTCATCACGTTTTGTTCTCTTTCTGGCAACAGAGCCACGAGCGAAGCCAACTTTTCGTTGTCGGAAATCTGTATGGCAGATTTGTCGGCAGATGATGTCAGTTCGGACAGACTCTCCAGTTTGGCGCGGTCAAACTTCGGATCCTGCTGTGGCAGAAATGCATCTATAGCCCTACGTATGTGACTGGCAGCATAGCTGGAGAAGCGTTTGCCGTAGGCAGGGTCGAAATTGTCGGCAGCCTTTATCATGGCGATGTTGCCTTCGTTTACGAGGTCGAGGATTGAAACGGAAGCTGTTGCGTATTGCCGGGCTATGCTGACAACAAACTTCAGATTAGATTTCACGAGCTTGTCCTTAGCCTTGGCATCACCCTGCTTGATGAGTTCTGCCAGACGGGCTTCCTCTTCATCGCTGAGCGGTTTTGCCGATGCTATCTCCTGTATGTAACTTTCTAACAAAGATTCCTCACTGGAAAGGGAATTTCTTAAAGCGGATTTGTCGCGCATAATGAATGTGTATTTTCGGCAAAGTTACTATTTTCCCTCTATATAGACAAAGGTTTGTCGTCGAATTAATAATTCTTAGTGACGGCAAAATAAAAAAACTCCCACAGTACACACCCGACACACACATATATTATAAATATGCTTCAGGTGAATACTGTGGGAGATCTGTTATCTATCCGTGGAAGACACGAATGTCAATCCATATACATTGGAGATGAATTACTTCTTCTGTGCGTAGAGTTTTGCCAGCGATTCCTTCAGCGAGGCAATCTTTTCCTCGGAGTCGCTCTGCTTCTTGCGCTCAAGGGCTACCACCTCAGGCTTGGCATTCTGCACGAAACGCTCGTTGGAGAGTTTCTTCATCACGCCAGTGAGGAATCCCTCGAGGTGCTTCAACTGTGCTTCCTGCTTCTCTATCTCCGCGTCTACGTCGATGAGGTCGCCAAGAGGTACGGCATACTCTGTGGTGCCGATGAGGAATGCACTTGTGCCTTCACTCTTCTGGCTTACATATGTTATATCAGAGAGACCTGCCATCTTCTTTATCACAGGACCAAGGGCAGGACACTTTGTCACGTTGCGCTCTTCGTCATTCTCCACCACAACCTCAAGGGCAAGTGGTTCGCGCTGAGCTATGTTCTTGCTCTGGCGTACGGCGCGCACACCCGAGATAATCTGCTTTGCCTCCTCATACTGTGCGAGTAGAGCCTTGTCAGCTTCTGTAGGAGCCTCAATGCAGAGGGTAGACACCATGATAGAGTCGCCGTCCTTGCGCTCTGCGATGTGCTGATAGAGTTCCTCGGTGATGAATGGCATGAATGGATGCAATATCTTCATCAATATTTCGAAGAAGTTGAGCGTAGCCTTCAGAGTCTCAGCGTCGATAGGAGCCTGGTATGCAGGTTTTATCATCTCGAGATACCAACCCGAGAACTCGTCGGTGAAGAGTTTGAATGCTGCCATGAGAGCCTCGTTGAGGCGGTATTTGGAGTAGAGGTCATTGATTTCCTCCACGGCAGCCCTCACCTTTGCATCAAACCATGCTATAGTCTTCTTGTTGGATGCAGGCTGCTCGATGTCTGCCACTTCCCATCCCTTTACGAGGCGGAATGCGTTCCATATCTTGTTGCAGAAAGCCGCTCCCTGCTGGCAGAGGTCTTCCTTGAAGAGGATGTCGTTGCCTGCAGGAGCTGCAAGTAGCATACCCATGCGCACGCCGTCGGCACCATATTTCTCTATCAGTCCGATAGGGTCAGGAGAGTTTCCGAGTGACTTCGACATCTTGCGTCCTATCTCGTCGCGCACAATACCCGTGAAGTACACGTTGCGGAAAGGCACATCATGCAGATATTCCTCGCCTGCCATAATCATTCTTGCTACCCAGAAGAAGATGATGTCCGGACCAGTCACGAGGTCGGAAGTGGGGTAGTAGTAGTTTATCTCCTCATTGCCAGGATTGTTGATGCCGTCGAAGAGTGAGATAGGCCACAACCATGAAGAGAACCAAGTGTCGAGAGCGTCCTCGTCGTGAGTCAGCTGGTCAATGGTGATATTCTCAAATCCGGCAATCTTCTTTGCCTTCTCGAGAGCCTCTTCCTTGGTGAGAGCCACTACGTATTTCTCTTCCTCGCCCTCAGCTGTAGGCAGGAAATAAGCTGGTATGCGGTGACCCCACCACAACTGACGGCTGATGCACCAGTCCTGGATGTTCTCAAGCCAGTTGCGGTAAGTGGTGACATATTTCGTAGGATAGAACTTTATCTTTCCTTCCATTACTGGTGGCAGAGCGATGTCGGCAAAGTGCTTCATAGAGAGGAACCACTGCTTGCAGAGACGAGGTTCTACAGCCGTGTCCTGGTTACGTTCCGAATAGCCCACCTTGTTCTCGTAGTCCTCAATCTTCTCCAGCAGGTCGGCATTGCCCAAGTCGATGGCAATCTGCTTGCGGCAGTCCATGCGGTCCATACCTACATAGAGTGAACTCTCTTCAGATATTGTTCCGTCTGGATTGAATATATCGATAGTCTCGAGGTTGTGGGTCTTTCCGAGGGCGTAGTCATTGACGTCGTGTGCAGGGGTAACCTTCAGACAGCCCGTACCAAACTCGATGTCTACATATCTGTCTTCTATCACGGGGATAACTCTACCCACGAGAGGTACGATGACCTTATGACCGCGCAACCACTGGTTCTTTGGGTCTTTAGGGTTGATACACATAGCGGTATCGCCCATGATAGTTTCAGGACGTGTTGTGGCAACCACAGCATAATATCCCTTTTCGTCCTTATGTAGCACTTCGCCCTCTTCTCCAGTAGGTTTCACAGGGTTGGTGTCGGCATCAGCCACATAATAGCGCAGGTAATAGAGTTTTGACTTCTCGTCGCGATAGATTACTTCCTCGGTAGAGAGTACTGTCTGTGCCTTAGGGTCCCAGTTGACCATACGCAGACCACGGTAGATGAGACCTTTGTCATAGAGGTCTACGAATACTTTCAAGACTGACTCCGAACGCTTCTCGTCCATGGTGAAAGCAGTTCTGTCCCAATCGCAACTTGCTCCCAGACGGCGCAACTGCTTCAGGATGATGCCACCGTGTTCCTCAGTCCATGCCCACGCATGCTCAAGGAATTGCTCGCGGGTGAGGTCGCGCTTCTTGATGCCCTGCTCAGCGAGGCGGTTTACCACCTTAGCCTCTGTAGCGATAGATGCGTGGTCAGTGCCTGGCACCCAGCAGGCGTTCTTGCCGTCAAGGCGAGCCTTGCGCACAAGGATGTCCTGAATGGTGTTGTTGAGCATGTGTCCCATATGGAGCACGCCCGTCACATTCGGCGGAGGGATAACTACGGTATAGGGTTTGCGGCCGTCAGGCTTACTGGAAAACAATTTGTGGTCAGTCCAATACTGATACCATTTGGATTCAACATCCTGAGGATTGTACTTGGTTGCTAATTCCATCTGTAGAAATAAAAACTTGTATCTTAATGAATAAATTATGTCTGCAAAATTACTAATTTATATCTTAAATATGTACTTTTGCATCATAAATTAGTGTAAAATGCATACGAGAGAAGAAAAACTGCAGGCCTTCGGGCGTCTGCTTGACGTACTTGATGAGTTGAGGGTGAAGTGCCCGTGGGACAAGAAACAGACTTTCGACAGTCTTAGACCAAACACAATAGAGGAAGTGTATGAACTCTGCGACGCCACCATGCAGAAGAATTGGAAGGACGCCTGCAAGGAGTTGGGCGATGTCTTGGAACATGTCATCTTCTATTCTATCCTCGGTCGCGAGCAGGGAGAGTTTGATATTGCCGACGTGTGCAACAAGGAGGCGGACAAACTCATCTTCCGCCATCCTCATATCTATGGCGACCAGAAGGCAGAGACGGAAAAGGACGTGCTGGAGAGTTGGGAACAGATAAAACTCAAGGAGAAGGACGGCAACAAGACCGTGCTCTCGGGTGTGCCTCAGGCTCTGCCCAGTCTCATAAAGGCATACCGCATACAGGACAAGGTGCGCAATGTGGGTTTCGACTGGAAACAGCGCGATGACGTGTGGGCAAAGGTGCACGAGGAACTCGCTGAACTGGAGGTGGAACTCAAACGCGAGGACAAGGAGCGCAGCACGGAGGAACTCGGTGACTTCATCTTCTCTGTGGTGAATGCCGCACGTCTCTATAAACTCAATCCCGACACCGCCCTGGAGAAGACCAACCAAAAGTTTACCCGACGCTTCAATTATGTGGAGTCACAAGCTCGCCAACAGGGGAAAAATCTGAAGGATATGACTCTCGAGGAGATGGATGCCCTGTGGAATGAAGCGAAAAATATGGAAAAATGAAAATATTGAAATATTGAAATATTGTAAGGAGGGTTTTGTTATGAAGAAGATATTCTTGTTTGCCATAATCGCTTTGGCTTTAGTGGGATGTAATCAGAAGAAGCAGTCGCCAACGGCAAATGCCGATGCTGAGACGGAAGCGAATGACTCCACTATCTACGGCGTGTGTGGTGAGGGCACGATGATGCACTCACTCGAACTAATTACCAGCATGCAGGACACTCTCACCATACTTATCAATGACGAAGATGTAGATGACCGCACCATAGTGGCAGGAGGACTGATGGCTGGCGACCGCATGGCTGTGACAGCACGCAAGACTGATGACGGTTGGGTGGCGCAGCGCGTGCTCAACATCACCTCCCTGCTGGGCAAGTGGACGAGCATAGACAAGAACTTCGAGATTACCGACGACGGCGAGGTGAAGTCGTCGATGAAGATGGAGTCGAAGGCATGGACCGAGTGGCGCATCCTTAATGGTCAATTGCTCCTCAACTGCGACACATTCGATATCGTCAGCATCACTGCCGACTCGCTGGAAATAGAAAACCGCGACGGCATCTATGCCTACCGCCGTATGGCTACCGCAGCCAAGGAGAAGAGTCACGTGACGGTAGACAGTATCCGATAGCAAACAATAGGAGGTACGGCGCCCTCGCCGTACCATCGAAAAGAGGCCGCAAGATGACAAAAAGCAACCCTTTAAATTAATCTTATTTTGCGGTGGGAATTTATAGAACCCATCTTAAGATGTAACAATGTATACTATAAACTAAATCCTAAAAACTATGAAAAAACAACTTTTTGTGATGTTGGTGGGAGCCTTTGTGGCTTGCGGACTCTCCGCCTCAGCACAGACAAAGCAGGGGGCAAGGCTTAATCCTAAGGCTTATGCCCCTTTTGAATTGGGCGAACTTAAACCCGAGGGATGGCTCAAGGACTGGGCAAAGCGTGCTGCCAATGGTATGACAAAGACCATGGGCGAAGACTACACGGAGTTTGTCAAAGGATGGGCGGATGCCGACTGCGGAGGTTCTGGCGGTTGGTGGCACTACGAACAGACTGGCTATTACACCGACGGATTTACTCGCTTGGCCTATCTCCTTGATGACTCGTGTCTTATGAAGCGAAGCGCGGATGTGATGAAAGCCGTAGTGGCACGTCAGAAACCTAACGGATATATCTTTTCCAACAGTAAAGACTTTATAGAGAAATGGGGCACAAAAGACATCAACTGGGGCGTATACTGGAGCGAAGGTGTCTTCTGTCGTGCAGCTCTGGCTTACTATAGTGCTACCCGCGACCAGAGTGTGCTTGAGATGCTTAAGAAGGTGTATGCCAACTTTCCCGTCTTCTCTTATGCGGAAGACAGCAAAGGCCCGTTTCATGGAGCCGAACTCGACTATATGCGCAAACTTTGTGGACTCGAGACCATGTTTGAACTCTCGCGCATCACCGATGACATGTCATTTGCCAACCGCGCCCTTGAGGTGCTGAAAGGTTACGAACCGGCATTTGTCGACAGTTGGACTCACAAGAAGGAGTTCCTGCGCACGGCAATAGCCCACGGCGTGAGTTGGAATGAGTTTTCCAAACTCCCGGCTATAGCATATATATATAATGATAATAAGGAATATCGTGATGCCTCGGTAAACAATTATGAGTTTCTGCAGGAAAACTCCATGTTGCCTTCAGGTGTCAACTCGTCAAATGAATATCTGCATGGTATAGGTGCATTTGAGGCTGCCGAGAGTTGTGATGTGACCGACTTCATGTGGTCAAACATCTGGCTGGCGCGCGCTACAGGCGATGCGCGCTATGGCGACCGCATAGAGCAGGATGCATTCAATGCTCTGCCAGGTGCAGTCAGTTCGTCATTCTCCAGTTGCGTCTATACCCAGGCACCCAACCGCATACCGGGAATACACCTTCGCATACGCGATGACGGCTCTTATTACAAGGAGATGCACTGGCCTACATGCTGTCCGGCAAACATCAACCGTGCCTTGCCTAACTATATCATGAACATGGCGATGATGAATGGTGAAGGTGAATTGATGTGGCTTACCTACGGTCCTGCACATCTGCAGACACGCAAGGGGTTATATGATATAGTATGCGACACGGAATATCCTTTCCGCGATGAGATAAACTTCACTCTCAATGAGATTCCACAGAAGCAGGTCATAAAGTTGCGCGTACCTTCATGGTGCAAGAACCCATCGCTTGCTATCAATGGCAAGGCTGTGAAATTTAAGGTGGCAGACAACTTCATCGTGCTCAACGGCAAGTGGAAAGAAGGTGACAAGATAAGTCTCAAGTTTCCTATGACCCCGACACTCGTGCAGGGATGCGAGAAGTTCCCTTATTATGATGGCAAGAAGGCTCCGTCATGGGGCATAATGGTGCCTATAGAGTCATATATGAAACTCGATGGATTCGTGGATCAGGGTCGTTGTGCATGGGTGACCTATGGACCGTTGCTCCTTGCCATGTCTATGCAGCAGGATGACCGCGACGGATTTAATGCCAACGAGGAGTTGTGGACCGAATATCGTTATGCGCTCACTCCTGAGTGTCTGCAAGGTTACAAGGTGGGGTTTACCGATATGCCGAAGAATTTCGCATGGGATTATTCCAATGCGCCGCTTTCTGTAAGTGCCAAGGCACAACTCGTGGACTGGAATCCCGACAAGGGTGACCCTGTGATGCCTCTCAAGGCTCCCGCTATATTAAAAAAGGATATCGACGTGAAACTGATTCCTTACGGATTCCTCGCATGTCGCATGTCTATGTTCCCACTCGTGGGAGAGTAACAATAGGAGGTACGGCGAGGGCGCCGTACCTCCTTATTTATTCAAATGCTTCTTGCCGTTGCAGATGACAAGTCCCTTGTAACTTGCACTTACTCTCTGCCCAGCGATGTTGTATATCTTATTGTCTGTTGACATTTCGTCGTTCGCGATACCTTTTATCCCATTGACATCCATAGCCTCTTCCAAGGCTATAGCCTCATCCTCAGTCATTATGAGCCAGCGCTGCGAGGCTGATGCGGCATGGCTGAAAGTGGCTTTCACAGGACCATCTGCCGAACCCTGCATGGCGTTGTATTTAGATGTTATCCAGTAGGTAGTCTTTGTGAA
>CAVKNF010000049.1:0-14863 GCA_963657415.1 bacterium
GGTACAGCGAGGGCGCTGTACCTCCTATGGTTACTATAGGCTTACTTGCGATAGTACAGCGAGGGCGCTGTACCTCCTATGGTTATATAGGCTTACTTGCGATAGTACAGCGAGGGCGCTGTACCTCCTATGGTAATCATAACTTTCAACTTTCAACCTTCAACTTTCAACTTTCAACCTTCAACTTTCAACCTTCAACTTTCAACCTTCAACCTTCAACCTTCAACTTTCAACTTTCAACTTTCAACTTAATTTCTCTTGCTCTTCTTCGACTTCTTTGATGTCTTCTCTGCCGAGGTCTCCTTGGTGAAAGAGTAGGGGGCAGAGGCTTCAGAGATGCCACGGCTTGTGTTGGGCGTGTTGCCCATCTGGTAAACCATGCGCGCACCCTTGCTGAGTTCGCCCAAGGTCACGAAGTTCTTGTCGCAGGCAGAGCCATTGACCGAGAGCGACTGCACATAGACATTGTCTGCACTGTTGTTGGGAGCGGAAATCTCCACAGTATTGCCGTTTTGCAGATGCAATTTCATATCGCGGAAGTATGGTGTACCGAGGGCATATTCGCCAGTGCCTGGACATACGGGATAGAAGCCCATGGCGGAGAATACATACCATGCCGATGTCTGACCGTTATCCTCGTCACCACAATATCCGTCAGGAGTGGCAGCATAGAGTTTGTCCATAGTCTGGCGTATCCAGTACTGGGTCTTCCATGGCTGTGAAGACCAGTCATAGAGATATATCATGTGCTGGATAGGTTGGTTGCCGTGGGCATAGTTGCCCATGTTCATAATCTGCATCTCACGGATTTCATGGATGACACCGCCATAATAAGAGTCATCAAACACTGGCGGAACATTGAATACGGAGTCCAACATGGCATTGAATGTATCCTTGCCGCCCATGAGGTTGATCAGTCCCTGAGGGTCATGGAATACCGACCATGTGTAATGCCAAGAGTTGCCTTCGGTGAAGGCGTCACCCCACTTCAGCGGACTGAATGGCGACTGAAACTTACCGTCGGCATTGCGACCTCGCATGAGGTTTGACTCCTTGTCAAACACGTTCTGATAATTGAATGCATGTTTCTTAAACGGTGCCAACTCCTTCTCGCTCTTGCCGAGTTTCTTGCCAAACTCATAAATGCACCAGTCGTCGTAGGCATACTCCAGCGTGCGGGCCACATTCTCGTTGATATGTCCGAAACTGTCGTCTACATCATAAGGCACATAACCGAGTTTGTTGTAGTATTCATATCCGCGGCGGCCCGTGGAACTTACCTCCTTATGCACGGCATTGGCACCATGCACGACTGCTTGCCACAGCGTCTCCTTGTCCTCATCGGAGATGTTGAGACCTGAGAGCACGGCATCGGAAACTATGGATGCGGAGTTGTTGCCCACCATGCAGTCGCGATGACCTGGGCTGAACCACTCTGGCAGGAATCCGCTCTCGCGATAAACGTTTGCCAATCCCGCCTGTATTTTCTCGTTGGTGTCGGGATAGAGCAGGTTGAGCAGAGGGAACAGGCAACGGAAGACATCCCAGAAACCTGCGTCGGTATACATGTAGCCGTCGAGGGTCTTGCCGTTGAAAGGACTATAGTGCACGGTCTTGCCCGTGGCATCCACCTCCCAGAACATACGTGGGAAGAGCACCGAACGGTAGAGGCACGAATAGAATGTGCGGATGTTGTCGCGGTCGGGGTCGTCAATCTCCACTGCGCCGAGCACCTTGTTCCATCGGTCTTTGGCATTCTGCTTCACGGTGTCAAAAGAGTCATTGCCGAGTTCTTTGAGATTGAGCGAAGCCTGGTCGGCAGAGATAAACGATGAGGCTATGCGCACGTTCACCTGTTCGCCACGCTTCATGTGCTGAAACTGTATGATGGCGCCGACATGGTCAGCCGACTTCTCCAGGTCGGAAGAGGTCTTTATCTCCGCATAGTCGTCACCGATGTCGTCCTTCTTGTTTGACTTCACCGAAACGGTGGAGGAAACCTTGAAGGGATGGTCAAACTTCAGCACGAAATAGTTTTTGAAGTTGTCTGGCACTCCACCACTATTCTTGGTGGTGTAGCCGATGATCATCTGCTTCTCAGGGATGACTTTCACGTATGACCCGTTGTCGAGGGCATCAAGCACAAAGACAGCCTCGTCGGTCTCGGGATATGTCACGCGCATGATGGCGGCACGCTCCGTAGGTGCTATCTCGGTGATCACATCATAGTCGGCGAGATAAGCGCGATAGTAATAGGGACGCGACACCTCCGACTTGTGAGAAAACCATGAGGCGCGCTTGTCCTGATGAAACTCCGCCTTGCCTGTCTCGGGCATCATGGCAAACTGTCCGTAGTCATTGATCCACGGGCTGGGCTGATGAGTCTGCTTGAAACCGCGTATCTTGTCTTCGGTGTAGACATATGCCCAACCGTCGCCCATCTGTCCGGTCTGTGGCATCCAGAAGTTCATGCCCCATGGCAGAGCCACTGCCGGATAGGTGTTTCCTGTAGAGAGAGAATGTTTCGACAGTGTGCCCATGAGCGGGTTCACCATATCGGCAGGACTGCTCTCTATCTTGGCATTGGCTGTTATGACACCTGCCAGGAGAGTAGCCAGAATAAGGATTCTTGTTTTCATTATATTTCCTTTCGTCGTATACCTATGTGTGATAAGTACACATTATTATATTATATATACATATAATTATTCTACAGGTACGGTGCGCTTGGCATTCAACAGCAGGTCGACCTTACCCTCATTGACGAGTTTCAGTATCAACTCTCCGAAGAGTGTGTTCTGCCATGCAAACCATGCGCGGGTGAAGTTGTTGGCGTCGTCCTTATTGAAGGATTCGTGCATGAATCCCGTACCCGCATCGGTATTCTGCAGCATCACCAGGCAGTCCTTGATCTCATTGTCGTCATTGGAGGTGAAAGCCTTCATCATGATGGACATGTGCCAAGGCATGTCGTGGCCTACGTGAGGACCGCCGATACCTTCGCCTGCCTTACCCTTGAAGAAGTAGGGGTTATCCTCGCTCCATACGAAGCGTCGTGTGTTCTGGTATATAGGATCGTCTGCTGACACATCACCGAGATAAGGCATAGCCAAAAGGCTCGGCACATTAGCGTCATCCATAAGCAACTGGTTGCCAAAACCGTCAACCTCAAAGGCATAGATGTCGCCATACTTAGGATGATGGTTGACAGCATATTTCTTTAGCGCTGTCTCCACCTCGTCGGCGAGGTCGGTGCAGCGCTTGGCCGTAGCCGCATCATTATTCACCTTGGTGAGGATGTCGGCAGCCTTGCGCAGGCAACTCACAGCCATGAAGTTGGATGGCACAAGGTAGAGATATGTCGTGGCATCGTCGGAAGGACGGAAATAGCTGGCAATGAGACCACAAGGTTTTACGGGTGCTCCCCATCCGTCGCAGCACACTGTGTCGAGTTGGCGCTCGGTGACACGCTGGAAATGGTAAGACCCACGACCGTCCTTCTTCTGCTGCTCCACGAATACACGCAGTATGTTGTCGATGGCTTTCTTCCATACATCGCCGAAGACGGAAGCGTCGCCCGTCTTTTGCCAATAGGCGTAGGCAAGACGGATGGGGTAGCAGAGGGAGTCAATCTCATATTTGCGCTCGTGGTCGTTGAGATTCATGTCGGTCATGTCGCTCTGCCAATAGCCACCGGTAGGTCCGTCATTGAATGCGTTGGCATAGGGATCGATGTTGATGAGCTTAAACTGGCGCAGAATGGTGCCGCGGAGCATCTTCTTCAATTTCGGGTCCTCGTTAGCCAACTGCACATAGGGATAGACCTGGGCGCCAGAGTCACGCAGCCACATGGCATGGATGTCGCCGGTATAGACGAATGTGTCGTCTTCGCCGTCAGTCTTGTCGGTGCGGTAGTGCACGGTGGTGTCGATGGTGTTAGGGTAGCAGTTTTCAAACATCCAGCAGAGATAGGGGTTCTTCTTCAGGAGTTTCTTCACTCGGGCTATCTCCTTTTCTACTGCCTCGGAGTGGAAAAGACGCTCCTCCACTTTAGGGCGCTGTGATGTGAAAGTCTGTTTGGTGGCATCAGCCGGAGCCACTGCTTCTACGGGGAAAGAGGGCGCAAAGGCATGAGCGTTTCCAGTAAGCGACATTGCGAGAAACACTCCAAGGAATACTTTGTTCTTGCGTTTCATATTAAGTTTCCATTTATGGCGGGAATGTGTATTTCCCGCCTTTAGTTTTTAGTCTGATTGCAAAGATAGTACAAAAGATTTATATCGGCAAATAAAGTCACCTTACCTGACGGAAAAAGCCACCTAAGTGACGGTGAAAAAATAAGTTGATATGATTTCGTACCAAGTTATTTTTTTACCGACACTAAGTACCTTGATGGTTTTAGTTAACCTCTAAATCCGAAGAAGTCAACCGAAAACTACTCCGCCTAACTTATATTTAACAAAATACAAGTTGGATTTTCTTAGCTACAAGTTATATTTTGTTTCGCCAAACTTAGGCGAAGCTGTTTATAGTTAACTATTAAGGTGAGTTCTATAAATTAGCTTTGTCATATTGCGAGGCTATTTTCGAGGACAATTTGTCTGTAAGTGAAAGAGCATAGCGGGCTATGCGACTGAGCGAGCAGACGGATTGAACCGAAAAGAGACTGCGAGATGACAAAAGCAACCCTTTTAATTAATCATAGTTTGCGGTGGGAATTTATAGAACCCACCTTATAGATTTATAGGTGTGCAGTAATGGAGTTTACAGGCAACTGCAATGAAGTTGTTGCATTTCCTAAGGAGGTACGGCGCCCTCGCCGTACCACGCAAACAGAGACTTCTCTATTATCATTTTCTACTTGAGTGGTACAGCGAGGGCGCTGTACCTCCTACAAACACCTCTGCTTGCAAGCGCTGGTACAGCGAGGGCGCAGCATCTACTACGAAATGCTATTCATAGGAGGCGAAGCGCCCTCGCTTTGCCCCTCAAGCAAATATTTCACAATGATATTTTTCTTTTTAGTGGTACAGCGAGGGCGCTGTACCTCCTAAGGTAATCATAACTTTCAACCTTCAACTTTCAACTTTCAACTTTCAACTTTCAACCTTCAACCTTCAACTTTCAAAACAAAAAAATCCTCTTAACCAAATATGATTAAGAGGATCTCTAAACTTTCTTGAGCTTTGTAGCGCGGGGGGGGCACGATCCCTCGACCTCCGGATTATGAATCCGACGCTCTAACCAGCTGAGCTACCGCGCCATCAAGGAATTGCTTTCCTGATTGCGGGTGCAAAGGTAGACATTTTTCTTTATTCCCGCAAGAAAATCAATAAAATATTTAAGCCTCCCCGAAAAATAACGGCTCATGACGGCTATATAATAAATAATAATGTGTAATTTTGCATCCGCTTTGTTCTTACACAAAACCCAACCATCCACTATGAATCTCAGACCCAAGAGACTGCACATATTCATCGCCAAGCAATTCTTGACACTGTTTGCCGGTGCCTTCTGTATCTGTCAGTTTGTGCTGATGATGCAGTTTCTGTGGCGTTATGTGGATGACCTGATAGGTAAGGGACTAACTCTCGACATCCTGGCGTTGTTCTTCTGGTATATGGGACTCATCCTGTTGCCACAGGCATTGCCTCTTGCCATACTGTTGTCGGCACTTATCACTTTCGGTAATCTTGGCGAGAGTAGCGAACTCACGGCATTGAAGGCAGCGGGAATATCCCTAATGCAGATATTCCGTCCGCTCATAGTCATCGTGATGATGATATGCGCATGCTCCTTCGTGTTTCAAAACTACGTCGGTCCGCAGGCTAACCTGAAACTTGCCCAACTCTTGGTGTCCATGAAGCAGAAGTCACCTGAACTGGATATTCCTGAGGGTATATTCTATGACGGCATACCGCAGTGCAACGTGTTTGTACAGAAAAAGGATGTAGGTACGGGTAAACTCTATGGTATGACTATCTACAGAATGACAGGTAGTTACGAAGATCAGGCGATTATCCTTGCTGACTCTGGTATGATACAGTCGACCGCCGACAAGAAACATCTGCTGCTTACACTCTGGGACGGCGAATGGTTTGAGAACATGCAGTCGCAGGAACTCGGAGGCAAGGCTTCTGTGCCTTATCGTCGCGAGACTTTCTATCACAAACAGATACTCATCGACTTCGACGGCGACTTCAATATGGCTGACGCGTCGGTGATGTCAATGGACGCACGCTCCAAAGGTTTGCCCCAACTCATCCATGCCACCGACTCGCTGCACAACAGACTCGACAGTATGGGAAGAGCATTGTATAGAGACCTCCAACCGATATACTATGAACTCAACCGTGCTGACAATCAGTCGGTAAACAGCGGAATGCCAGCGGTAAAGACTGCTCAGTCGACATCTGTGGCTGAGAAGAAAAAGAAACTGGAGAAGATAAATATTGACACCGTTTACAAGCGTCTCTCGCTGCAGGAAAAGCAGCGCGCCATATCGCAGAGTATGAACGAGGTCAACAGAGAGAAGTCGGAACTGGAGTTCAGAAGTATGATAGCCGGTGACACGGAATACTATATCCGTACGCACAACATGCAGAAGATAGCCAAGTTTACACTTGCTTTCTCATGCCTCATATTCTTCTTCATCGGTGCCCCGCTGGGCGCTATTATAAGAAAAGGTGGACTGGGACTGCCTATCATCTTGTCGGTGCTTGTGTTCATCGTATATTACATACTCGAAAACTCGGGCACGCGTATGGCGAAGATAGACGCATGGAACCTCTGGTTCGGTTGTCTGTTGTCTACAATGGTCCTCACGCCGCTTGCCATTTTCATCACCTATAAGGCGAACAAGGACTCCGTGGTATTCAACATCGATGCCTTGGGCGAGAAATTGCGCCGTCTGCTCGGCATACGCATCCAGCGTCACATCATGGGCAAGGAAGTGATACTCGATGACCCAAAATATGGCGAGGATGCGGAGGCATTGACTGCAATAAATGAAAGCCTTGCGGCATACGCCAAAGCACACAAACTGATAAAGTTGCCTAATATAATAAAGGTGTTCTTCAAGTATGAACCTGATCATGCTATAGAGAATATTAGCGAAAAGTTGGAGCAGGTGATCGAAGACCTGAGCAACACCCGCGACAAACTTATCATCACGGAGATAAACAATTATCCGATACTGGCAACAAAGGCTCACACCCGACCTTTTGAGAAGAAATGGATGAACATCGCTTCAGCCATCATCTTCCCCGTGGGCATATTCCTCTACTTCAGAATGGTGCGCTTCAGACTCCGTCTGGCAAGGGATCTGCGCACGATAAAGGCTACCAATGACAAGATTATTGGCAGAATATCTACATTCTGATATCTTCATCACAATTTATTTTTCTTCACCGTCACTTAAAAAGAAGCTTTATTACAAAGTTGCTAATTAGTGCGTAAATACTAAAAATATATCAAGTTTTTTGCAGAGAAGAAGAAATAAATTAGTAATTTTGCGTACCAAATTATAGTTTCAATGGCAAAATTATCAAACCGTCTTAACCGCCTGGCACCTTCAGCCACTCTGGCTATGTCGCAGAAAAGTTCAGAGATGAAGGCACAGGGCATTGATGTTATCAACCTGAGTGTAGGTGAACCCGATTTCCATACACCCGATGGAATAAAGGAAGCCGCAAAACAAGCTATTGACGACAACTGGTCTTACTACTCTCCCGTGCCGGGATATGTAGACTTAAGAAAAGCTATTGTCGAGAAACTTAAAAAGGAAAACGGACTCGATTATACCACGGGCGAAATTCTCGTGTCTAACGGTGCAAAGCAGAGCGTCTGCAACACCATTATGGCACTTGTCGACGATGGCGACGAGGTGATAATCCCTGCTCCTTATTGGGTAAGTTATCCTCAGATGGTGAAGCTCGCTGGCGGTGAACCTGTTATCGTGAACGCCACATTCGAGCAGAACTTCAAAATGACTGCAGAGCAGTTGGAAAAGGCTATCACCCCAAAGACCCGCCTGCTCATCCTCTGTTCTCCAAGCAATCCTACGGGTAGCGTTTACACCAAGGAGGAACTCGAATCACTGGCAAACGTCATCCTCAAGCACGAAGACTTGTTCGTCATCGCTGACGAGATCTACGAACATATTAATTATGTGGGCAAGCACGAGAGTATAGCACAGTTCCCAGGTATGAAGGAGCGCGCCATCGTCGTTAACGGTATCTCAAAGGCTTACGCCATGACAGGTTGGCGTATTGGTTATATCGCTGGTCCTGAATGGATTGTCAAGGGTTGTAATAAACTTCAGGGACAATACACCAGCGGTCCATGTTCTATAAGCCAGAAGGCAGCAGAGGCAGCCTACACGCTCAGCCAAGCGCCTGTAGAGGAGATGAGAAAGACTTTCGAACGCAGAAGAAACCTCATCGTAGAACTGGCAAAGCAGATTCCTGGTCTGGAGGTAAATCAGCCAGAAGGTGCCTTCTATTTGTTCCCTAAATGTACAAGTTTCTATGGCAAGAAAGACGGTGACAGAGTCATCAACAACTCCACCGACTTGGCTATGTATCTCCTTGAGATAGGTCATGTTGCGACTGTTGGCGGCGATGCTTTCGGTGATCCTGAATGCTTCCGCATGAGCTATGCCACAAGCGACGACAACATCAAGGAGGCCATGAAGCGCATAGGCGAGACATTGGCAAGACTCAAGTAAGGCAATTGCAAGTAGAGTTATCAAAAGCAGTTAAAAAGTCTTAAGGATATAGGGAATAAGACATAAATTCCCTACATTTGCGCTCAGAAGACTTAAAACTGCAACAAACAATCTATGGCATCATAGCGTCTTGAGATAATTAAAGGAATATTTATCAACTAATTATATTAACAAAACAATTAAAATCTAAAAAGTTATGGCAGCTACAAAAACAGCCGCACCTAAGAAGCAGGGCTTCCAGGGTGTTCGTCATGCAATCATTATCATTATCTTCGCATTCGCGGTAGGTATTTGCTTCTACCTGTTCTTCTTGGGTAACCCAAGCAACTTCGCTAACGGCGATACAGAGGGTCATCCATTGAATATGCTCGGTACAGTCTACAAAGGTGGATGGGTCGTTCCAATCATCCTCGGTCTTCTCTGTACTGTCATCGCAATGTCAGTAGAGCGTTACATCGCAATCTCTGCTTGCTCTGGTAAGGGTAGCGTTACAAAGTTCACAGAAAACGTAAAGGCAGCTCTCAAGGCTGGCGATATCGCTAAGGCAGAGCAGCTCTGCAACAAGCAGCAGGGTTCTGTAGCTAACGTTGTTCTCGCTGACCTGAAGTCATACAAGGAAATGGAAAGCGCAAGCATCAAGCTCAAGGAGAAGGTTGCTAACATCCAGAACGCACACGAGGAGGCTTCTGCACTCGAGATGCCTACAATGACAATGAACTTGCCTATCATCGCAACAATCGTTACCCTCGGTACTCTTACCGCTTTGTTCGGTACCGTGCTCGGTATGATCCGTTCATTCGCCGCTCTTGCAGCTGGTGGTGGTGCTGACTCTATGGCACTTTCAACTGGTATTTCTGAGGCCCTCGTTAACACCGCATCTGGTATTGCTACATCTTGGGTATCTGTGGTTTCTTACAACTACTACACAAACAAGATCGATAAGCTTACATTTGCAATGGACGAGATTGGTTACACAATCGCACATACATTCGAAGACAAGCACCCAGAAGCTTAATTTAACTAACCCTTTAAATTTTATTCGGATATGGGTAAGTTAAAAATGAAGAAAAGCGACGTCTGGATCGACATGACTCCTATGTCGGACGTGATGGTGCTTTTGCTGACATTCTTCATGTTGACATCAACATTCGTGAAGAATGAACCAGTGAAGGTAAACCAACCATCATCCGTGTCGGAGATCAAGATCCCTGAGAAGAACGTGCTCAACATCGTTGTCAGCAAAGAGGGCAAGGTGTTTATGAGCATGGACAATCAGAACGACGTCATGGCTGTCATCCAGGGTATGGATGAAAAATGCAGTATTGGCCTGAACGGCCAAGAGATGAAGAAGTTCCAGACAGACCCTATGTGGGGTATTCCTGTAGGAAGCCTCAAGGGTTATCTCGACCTTCCTTCTGAGAAAATGACAGAGGTTATCACCGGTCCTCAGGCAGGTATTCCTCTCGACTCTATCGACGGCGGCAAGTCGGAGTTCCAGCTCTGGGTTACCGAGGCAGTAGCGGCAAATGATGATTTGAAGATAGCTATCAAGGCAGACTCTGATACTCCTTACGAGAACATCAAGAAGATTATGTCTGAGCTTCAGGATATGAACCAGAACCGTTACTATCTGATCACTTCATTAAAAACAGGTTCAGACGAGAAGTAATATGGCAAAGAAAGATACAAGCAAACAAAAGAAAATCAATGTCCGCGTAGACTTTACGCCTATGGTGGATATGATGATGCTTCTTATCACGTTCTTCATGCTCTGTACATCCTTGGCTAAACCACAGACAATGGAGTTGAGTATGCCAAGTAACGACCAGAAGCTTGACGACAATGACAAGACAGTGACAAAGGCGTCATATACCATTACAGTCTATGTTGCAGGCAACGACAAGATCTACTATGTAGCTGGTCTGCCTAAATATGATGACCCTACATGTCTGAAGGAGACAACATGGGGCAAAGACGGTATCCGTAAGGTATTCATGACCCACGTGACAGAGGACAACACTCAGCCTGTTCTTCAGGTGATGAAGGCTAAGGCCGAACTCGACGCGAAGAAAGAGGATATGCCAGACTCTGTTTACAACAAGGAATTGTCAAACATCAAGAAGGGTGAGATTAATGGTCAAAAGATTCAGACCATGACAATCATCATCAAGGCTACCGACAAATCACTTTACAAGAATGTGATTGACGCTCTCGACGAAATGCAGCTTTGCAGCATAGGCAAGTATGTCATCGACAAGATTAACGACAACGACATGAAGCTCCTCAAGGCTAAAGGCGTTGAATAATCTCAGGTGACACAGTATTAACAATAAAGAAAGAGAAAACAATGTCAAAAATCGATTTGATATCTGGTGAATGGGCGGACATGGTGTTTGCCGGACGTAACCAGAGCTATGGCGCATATCGCATCCGAAAGGGTACGGGTAAGCGTAATACGATCTCTATCATTGCTGTGATTCTGCTTGCCGTCGCTTGTCAGATTGGTCTTACTATTAAGAATATCGCTGATGAAGCAGCAGCCAAAAGAGCAGCAATGACTCAGGTGGTCGAACTCTCTGCACTGGAGCAACCTAAGAAGGAGGCAAAGGTGGAGCAGAAGAAGGTCACCGTGGAGCCAGAGAAGGTAGTGGAAAAGGTCAAGAGTTCTATCAAGTTCACCGCTCCTGTCATCAAGAAGGACGAAGAGGTGAAGCCTGAAGACGAGTTGAAGTCACAGGACGAACTTATGAGCACCAAGACAGCCATCGGTTCTTTCGATGTGAAGGGTAACGATGATGCCAATGGTGAGATTCTCAAGGCCAAGGAAGTAATTGCACAGCCAGAACCTCCAAAGCACGAGGAGGAGAACAAGGTGTTCGACGTTGTGGAGCAGATGCCATCATTCCCTGGTGGTAACCAAGCTCTCATGGAATACCTCTCCAAGAACGTGAAGTATCCTGTAGTAGCACAGGAGAATGGCGTTCAGGGACGTGTCGTAGTTTCATTCGTCGTAGAGCGTGACGGTTCTATCACTGACGTAAAGGTAGTGAAGTCCGTTGACCCATCTCTCGACCGTGAGGCTTCTCGTCTTGTGAGCGGCATGCCTAAGTGGATTCCTGGTAAGCAGAACGGTTCTGCCGTACGTGTAAAGTACAACGTACCTGTAACATTCCGTCTGCAGTAATAACATTTCCAACATGAACAAACTGTCTTACATATTAGTAGGATTAACACTTTCTGCAAGTCTTTTTTCTTCCTGCGGTCAGCAGAAGAAAAAGGACGGCAGAACAGACACATATTCGTCAGGGGCAATTTCTTTTGCCTCTGACGAAAGTTTCAGTCCTGTAATCGAAGAGGAACGTGAGCTCTTCGAGTCTATCTATAGGGACGCCAAACTGAAGCCGATTTATACCAGTGAGTCGGAAGCCATCCAAATGCTTCTTGACAAGAAAGTATGTATGGCGATTACATCACGTGATTTCAAACCAGCGGAACTGGAAAAACTCAAGGCAGAGAAACAGTTCCCTCGCACCATCAGGTTCGCCTATGACGGACTTGCTTTGATAGAAAACAAGCAAAACACTGACTCTTGCATCAGTGTGAAAGATATAAAGAGGATACTTTCCGGTGAGGTGACAAACTGGAACCAGATTTATCCCAACTCAAAGAATGGTAAGATTACCGTAGTCTTTGACAATCCGAAATCATCTACTGTACACTTCGCTGAAGACTCCATCCTTGGTGGCAAACCTATCAGTTCGCCTAATGTGATGGCTGTGAAGAAGGTGGAGGACGTTATCAAATATGTGGAGGACAACAAGGGCGCTATAGGTATCTTGGGCAGCAACTGGCTGAACGATAAGCGTGACTCTACAAACCTCACATTCCGTAAGGGTATACGTCCTATGGCGGTAACGAACTTAGACGTGGCAAACACTCAAAACTCTTACAAACCCTACCAGTATTATTTCTACAATGCCTCTTATCCTCTCGTGCGCACATTATATATTTTACTTAATGATACGCACATGGGACTACCGACAGGCTTCTCCAATTTCATTATCTCGCAGGATAAGGGTCAGCTCATCGTGCTGAAGGCAGGACTACTTCCTGCATATGGAAACCTTACCGTGAGAAAGGTGCACGTGACGGACTAAGATTAGGATGCTACATCAATAAGAATCTATCAATAACAACACATAGGAAAGATTATGAAGACAATAAAATATTTAGTTTGCGGAGCTATGCTGGCGATAGTTAGCGCTCCAGTAAGTGCTCAGGAAGACAGCAAGGCTGCCCTCGAGCAGGTTGTTTCCATTCTTAAGTCAGGTGCGTCTGATGCCGACAAACAGATAGAGAAGATTGCCAAGCCGTTCAAGAAGGACAGCAAGACTCTCGTTGCTATAGGTCGCGAATATTTGAAGCAGGACAACTCAGCAATGGCAGAGAAGTATGCCAACATGGCTACAGCCAAAGACAAGTCTTGTGGTGAAGCTTACATTCTCCTTGCAGACGTAGCTATCCATAATGACAATGGTGGTCGTGCAGCGGAGATGTTTCAGCAGGCTATGTATATGGACAAGACTAATCCAGAGGGTTACCGTCGTTATGCTAACCTCATGGCAAAGTCAAGCCCTCAGTCATCTATCGATGCTTTGGAGCAGTTGCGTGTCAACGTACCAGGTTATCCTGTAGACATCCTCGCAGCAGAGATTTCTGACCGCAACGGTGATGTGAAGAAGGCTATCGAATACTACGGCAAGGTTGACATGTCTAAGATGGAGAACGGTCAACTTGCGTCTTACGCCACAGACCTCTTCCTCACTCAGAACTATACAAAGTCGCTTGAGGTGGCTCAGGTAGGTGCTCAGCGTGCTCCTCGCTACGCTGCTTTCAACCGCCTTTCTCTCTATAACTACACAGAGACCAAGGATTATGCCAAAGCTCTCGAGTATGCAGACAAACTCTTCAATGCTAGTGACTCTGCGAAGTTCTCTGCTTTCGACTATCAGTATGCTGGTCATGCCAATGTAGGCGCAAAGAATTATGCTCAGGCAAGGGAGTCATTCAATAAGATTCTCACTCTCGAGGATGCAAATGACGACGCTAAGCTCGACGCTCTGAAGCAGATAGCAACAACCTATAGCGACGAAGAGGATTATGAGAAAGGTATCCCTGCATATGAGAAGTATCTCGAGCAGAATCAAAAGGCTACAGCTTCTGACTATGCTGCCCTCGGTACTATGTGCACCTACAATGCGAGCAAGCTTACTGGCGAGGCTCAGACTGCTGCAGTAGCAAAGGCAGATGAGGTATACGCACAGCTTGCAGAGAAGTTTGACGATGCTGCAGAGTTTGCTGCTTTCCAGCGTGCACGTGTTGCTGGTATCATCGACCCAGACTTGAAGAAGGGTGCAGCAAAGCCTCACTATGATAAGCTCATCGAGATTATCCTCAAGGACGGACGCATCGAGGGCACCTCTAAGTCACGTCTCATCCAGGCATACCTCTACAACATGATTTACGCTCTTCAGATTAAGAACGACACCCCAACTTCTAAGGAGTATGCTAACAAGGTGCTCGAACTCGACCCAGAGAACGAGCAGGCAAAGATGGTTGCCAACATCTAATCGCGCAGCACATATTATACGATTACTATAAGCACTCCGCTGGTTTGTATCATAACAAGCCAGCGGAGTTTTCATATTACTAAGGAGGTACGGCGCCCTCGCCGTACCATATCTAAAGGGTGCAGCGAGGACGCAGCACCTACTATTGATACTTTTGTTTGCTTGAGATGGGTACAGCGGGGGCGCTGTACCTCCTAAAGGAAAACAATGGCGCAATAACGGCTAAGAGAAAAAGCAATGTCTCTTCGCCTATAAACATTGGCAATTCATAGTAGGTGCTGCGTCCTCGCTGCACCCTCATTAAATGAATGCATTTCATAAGGAGGTACGGCGCCCTCGCCGTACCACATTACCACATCTAAAGGGTACAGCGAGGGCGCTGTACCTCCTAAAAAAGCTAAAGGAGCGGCTCTCCATGTGAGAACCGCTCCTTTGAAGTTTTCTTTAATGTCTTTGGTCTTATTTGCCAAGGCTGATAGCCTCGTTAGGGCAAACCTCAGAACAT
>CAVKNF010000050.1:0-14845 GCA_963657415.1 bacterium
GAAACGACAATGAAACTTAAGAATATATTATATAGTATGGTGTTGGGCACAGCGGTGATGTCTACAGCTACGAGCTGTGTGTCCGACCTCGACCAATATCCTCAGACGGAGACAACCTCCAAGGATGTATACACCACACTTGCCAATTACGAGGCTGTGCTCGGCAAGATTTATGCTTCCATGGTGACCAGCGGTCAGGGAAAAGGTGGCGACAGCAAGGATATGGAGTCTGTGTTGAATAACGGTAGCGGATTTGACTACATGCGTATGTTTATCAATATGCAGGAGTGTGGCACCGACGAGATGGCAAGCACTTGGCTCACAGGTGAGCAGACCACAGGCCTGACTTATCTCTCATGGGATGCCAACGATGCATGGGTGTCAGACATGTATTATCGCATCTACTACAACATCGCCCTTTGCAACGAGTTCATTCGCAATGCCAACACAGCAAGTTTCTCTGGCGAGGAAGAGAGCAAGATGAAGCAGTATAAGGCTGAGGTTAGATTTATGCGTGCCCTGTTCTATTATCATGCACTCGATTTCTTCCGCAACATACCTTTCGTGACAGAAAACGACCCTGTGGGAAGTTACACTCCTCCATGCTATACTCCTCAGCAGACTTTCGACTATATCGAGAGCGAACTCAAGGATTGTGTGGGCGATATGCTTCCAGCCTCTACTTGTCCTTATGGTCAGGCTTCACAGGGTGCTGCCTACACATTGCTTGCCAAACTCTATCTCAACAGCGAGGTGTATACTGGCGTGGCAAAGTATAGCGAGTGTAAGGATGCTTGTGAGCAGGTGATGAATATGGGCTACTCTCTGGAGAGCGACTATAGCAAACTTTTCAATGCCGACAATGATAAGCGCACCAATGAGATTATCTTCGCCCTGCCAGTGTCTGCCACTCGCACCGTGAGTTGGGGTGCTTCCACCTATATGGTGTGTGGACAGCTCAGCATGTCGAATGCCAATCAGGTGGCAGGCGACTTTGGTGCTACCAATGGATGGAGTGAGTTCCGCCTGCGTCCTGAGTTTGTGGACAAGTTTACACAGGACGACATCGACCGCAATGACAATGGCGACAAGCGATGCAAATTCTTCACCACGGGTCAGACCAAGGATATCACCAGCATGACTGACGAGGCTGCAGGTTATCTCTCTGAGAAGTGGAGCAACCTGAAGGATGATGGCACTACCGCATCCAATACCGCTAATGACGGTGTGGAGACCGATTATCCTCTCTTCCGCTTGGCTGATGTATATCTGATGTATGCCGAGTGTGTGGCTCGTCTGAAGACGGACTGGGATCCATGGAATGGCGGCACAGACGCCAGCGACCCCGACGTGATAGCTTCACGTAAGCAGGGTGCCATCTACTGGATTAATCTCCTGCGTGAGCGAGCAGGTGCTGCAGACATATGGGCAAGCAGTTTTGTTAATGATGATGCCTTCCTCCAGGAAATTATCGATGAGCGTGCCCGTGAACTCTATCTCGAGGGCTACCGCCGCACCGACCTGATACGTTTCGGTCAGTTTACCACCAACAAGTATATCTGGCAGTATAAGGGCGGAACTCACGACGGACAGGCTGTGGATAGCAAATACAACATCTACCCTATCCCAAGCACCGAACTTACAGCTAATCCTAATCTTCATAATGACAACTATTAATAGACATAAAGTATGAAAAAGATATTTAGAAACCTAATGACTCTGCTCATCGCACTCACCGCCATGGTGAGCTGCGAGGAGAGTGGCGACATGATATACTTGAATGGCTTCAAGGCCTCTGACTTGATAGCGTCTGCATCAGAGGTGGATCTGTCTATCGATAACAGCACAGTGCAAGTGCTCTCTTTTGCCTGGCAAAATCCTACGCTTCTCTCAAGTGACGAGACCAAGCCTGCTGCCAGTGGCACTCTGATAACATATCTTCAGGCTTCTGCCACTGAAGACTTTGCCACGGTGAAGGAATATAGCGTGACAAATCTCTCAAAGAGTTTCACTGGTGGCGACCTCAATGCCGCTGCCAAGGAACTGGGAATGGCTTCTGACCAGACGGCTCCTATGTATTTCCGCATAAAGAGCCAGATGGGAGCCAACCTTGATGCTGCTTACAGCAATGTATGCAAGGTGAGCGTTACACCTTATACTATAGATATGAGTTACATCAATATCTTGAGTTCAGACAAGACTAAGATTTTGACTTACCTCTACTCACCAAGTTCTGACGGCATCTACACTGGTTATATGACTGCCTCTTCATGGTTGAACTTCAGGGCTAATGAGAATAATGGAACTACATGGGGCAACTCTTCCACAGACGTCACATTTGTCATTGACAATACTGCCAGTGCATGGAGTTGCTGGTTCCCTGGCGTTGCAGGTATTTACTATACTGTCATTGACACTCAGGCTAAGGAATGGAAGGCTACTCTCCTGAAGTCGCTCCAGGTGAACGGTGAGGACATGACATACGACGCTCCTAACTATGCTTGGACAGCAGTTATCACCACCACAGCCGACAACACTCCTATAAGCATCGTGGCTACAGGTGCAGAGTATAACCAGTCGACAGACACTGACGACGCGTCTGCCATCACCAAGACCATGAACTATACTCTCAATGACGACGGCTCCATGACCGATGCCTCTGCAGCAGGCAGCGTAAACATCCCTACTGCCGGCACATACACCATAACTGTGAAGGTGGGAGACAACAGTCAGTTGGCCTACACCATCGTGAGCGGCGACAACACTACTCCAGAGCCAGAGGCTAAGAACACGCTCTGCATGTTTACCACCGACGGCGGCACTCTGTTGGCAGTGATGGAAGAGACAAGCGACGGCGTATATACCTGTACGTATAAGCCAAGTCCTTGGGAAAACTTCAAATTCATCTATGTCGGCGAGAGCAAGGATGACAAGCAGACATGGTATGGTGCCGATGGAGAGCAGTATAAGTTGACTTCTTCCGACAGCGCTTGGAGCATCTGGTTTGGCGACGAGGATGGTCAGACTGAGGTTACGGTTACTGCCGACCTTAATACCATGACTTGGAAGTATGAATAATCACGGTTATAGGGACTAACATATAATAACAGAAAGGACAATAACTATGAAAAATATATTTGGAAAAGTTGCGCTTGTGGCTTCAGTACTCTTGTTATCAATGACAGGAACAAGTTGCAGCAATGAGGAGCAAGCCACTCCACAGAAGGAGAAGACCTATGACATGACAGGTTTTGCCAAGGGTGCCGACGTCTCTTGGATTACCGAGATGGAGGCTGCAGGCTATAAGTTTTATAATGCTGCGGGCGCTGAGCAGGAGTGCATGTCGCTGATGCGTGACCTCGGTATGAACGCCATCCGTCTGCGTGTGTGGGTGAACCCTTCCGAAGGATGGTGCAACAAGCAGGATGTGCTCATCAAGGCTTGGCGTGCTCACAACCTCGGCATGCGTCTGATGATAGACTTCCACTACTCTGACTCATGGGCAGACCCAGGCCAGCAGGAGACACCTGCAGCATGGGCTGACTATGATCTCGAGCAGATGAAGACCGCTGTGGCTGACCACACCAAGGAGGTGCTGCAGTTGCTCAAGGACAATGGCATCGACGTGGAATGGGTGCAGATAGGCAATGAGACCCGCACGGGTATGCTCAAACCGATAGGAGCCATCAACAATAATGACTTCACCAACTTTGCCGCTCTCGTGGATGCAGGCTATGATGCAGCGAAGTCGGTATATGAGAATGTTCTGTGTGTAGTACATATCGACAATGGTTACGACAAGGATCGTCTCACATGGATGTTTAACGGTCTGAAGTCAAAGAGTGCCAAGTATGACGTTATCGGCGTGTCACTCTATCCTACTGACGATGACTGGGAGGCAAAGACCGACTCCTGCTTGAAGAACCTGAAGACGATGGCTGAGACCTACGACAAGAAGGTGATGGTGTGCGAGATCGGTATGGACAACTCGGCTAAGAATGCCGAAGCCATGCTCACGAAGATGATAAACGGATGCAAGGCTATCGACGCTTGTCTCGGTCTCTTCTACTGGGAACCAGAGTGCTACAACGGATGGGAGGGCTACTCTATGGGTGCCTTCGACTCTACAGGTAAACCAAACTCTTCGCTCAACGCATTCTCTTCTACCGCTGAATAACGATGAAAAGATATCTCTTAACGGCAGCCACATTGGCAACAATGTTGGCTGCCTCTGCACAGACGAGACAGGTCATGGACCTGAAGGCTTGGGAGTTCTCGCGCGACAGCATGAACTATCAGGCTGTGACGGTGCCCCACGACTGGGCCATCAACGGTCCTTTTGACAAGAAGTATGACCTGCAGTTTGTTGCCATCGAACAGAATGGCGAGACCGAGAAGACGGAGAAGTCAGGACGCTCGGGCGCTCTGCCTTGGATAGGACGAGGATACTATCGCACTACCGTTGACATCAAGGACATACCGGGCACGGCGCTGTTGTGCTTTGACGGTGCCATGTCAGAACCTCATGTCTACATCAACGGTCAGTTGGCTGGCGTGTGGGCTTACGGTTACAATGCCTTCCGCATAGATGCCAAACCTTATCTGAAGAAGGGTAAGAACACAATAGCCGTGAGCCTCAACAACCGTGAGGAGTCGTCACGATGGTATCCCGGCGGAGGACTCTTCCGTCCGGTGAAACTCATCACCACGACGCAGTATGCCTCGATAGACACTTGGGGATGCTGGTTTCGCACCGACAAGGTGGAAAACGGCACGGCTTATGTCACAACCAACGTCCGCTTGGCTGACTATGACAAGGGGCACAGCGTAGCCGTGAAAATATATGATGCTGACGGCAAGTGCGTGGGAGGTTTCGGTTGTGGTGGTTTTGATGCTGACGGCAATGCGGCATACCCCATCGAGGTGAAGAATGCCCACCTGTGGTCACCTGAGAATCCTTATCTGTATACCCTCGTGACAGAACTCTATAACGACGAAAAACTCATCGACAAGACTTCCACCCGCGTGGGCATACGCACGGTGAAGGTGTCTAAGGAGGGAGGATTTCAACTCAATGGCATAAGCCGCAAGATAAAGGGTGTGTGTCTGCATCATGACCTCGGACCTATCGGTGCGGCAGAAAACAAGTCTGCATTCATCCGCCAGATAGAGATAATGAAGGAGATGGGAGCCGACGCCATACGCACAGCCCACAACATGCCTTCGTCGATGGAGATGGAAGTGTGCGACTCACTGGGCATGATGGTGATGGCAGAGAGTTTCGACATGTGGATATATCCTAAGTGCAAGAACGGATATGCAAGATTCTTCAAAGAATGGTCTGACCGCGACATCACCAACCTCGTGCTCAATCACCGCAATCATCCGAGCATCGTGATGTGGAGCATCGGCAACGAGATTCCCGAGCAGTGGAGCGAGGAGGGACGACAGATAGCAGTGCATCTGCAGGACCTGTGCCACTCGCTTGACCCTACCCGACCTGTCACACAGGGCATGGACAAGGCAGAGGACGCTATAAAGTCTGGTTTCGCTCAGGTGATGGACGTGCCGGGATTCAACTACCGCGTGCACAAGTATGACAAGAGCATTAAGAGTCTGCCACAGGGATTTCTGCTTGGATCGGAGACTGCATCGACAGTAAGTTCGCGTGGCGTATACAAGTTTCCTGTGGAAGTGCGCTATAAGGACAACTCGCCTTATTCCGACGGTCAGTGCAGCAGTTACGACACAGAGTATTGCTCTTGGAGCAATCTGCCCGATGATGACTGGAAGATGCAGGAAGACCGCACGTGGACGATAGGAGAATTTGTGTGGACAGGTTTTGATTACCTTGGCGAACCGTCACCTTATGACGAGTACTGGCCTTCACGCTCAAGTTATTTCGGCATCTGCGACTTGGCAGGTCTGCCTAAGGACCGCTACTGGCTCTACCGCTCTCACTGGCGCAAGGATGACAACACTCTGCACATCTTGCCACACTGGACATGGCCCGACCGCAAGGGAAAGGTGACACCAGTATACTGCTACACATCATATCCGTCGGCAGAACTCTTTGTCAACGGCAAGAGCCAGGGCAAGATAAGCAAAGACCCGACATCGCGTCTTGACCGCTATCGTCTGCGCTGGAATGATGTGAAGTATAAGGCAGGAGAAATAAAGGTTGTGGCTTATGACGAGAAGGGCAATGTTGCCGAAACAAAGACTATACGCACGGCTGGCAAGCCTGTCAGCATAAAGGCAACGGCAGACAGGACAACGCTCTCGGTAGACAACAATGACTTGGCTTTCGTGACAGTAGAACTGGTAGACAAAAACGGAACGCCATGTCCTACTGCATCAAATGAGATGACATTCCGAGTAGAGGGAGCGGCAGTCTATCGCGCTTCATGCAATGGCGACGCCACATCCCTTATACCTTTCAACTCCACCACGATGCCACTCTTCAGTGGTCAACTGGTAGTGGTGGTAGAGGCAAAAGAAAAGGGTGAAGCCACACTCACGGTGAGCACCAAAGGATTGCCCGATACCACGGTTACTTTCACAATCAAGTGACAATGATAAATAGGTTTTGTTAGTGTAGGCGTGCGTGAGGATTATTCTCCGCACGCCTTTTTTGTACCCTATTTCCCAGACAACGATTTTATGTATTCGGCCATCTCTTCCTTATGAGAGAGCACACTAAGGAAGAGTTGCCACTGGTTTTGCGCACGCACAAGATTATGCGTAGGATAGGCACACTTCCAGTAGACATCGCCATTGAGATAGTCGGTGAGGAAGCGCACGCTCTGCATGTAAGGGAACAGGGCTGCGGCATAAGGAAGGTTTTCTACCTCCACAGGAGTGAGAAACGAACCTGCTCCCTGCAGATAGCCTTCGGTGAATGCCTTGAAGATGTCCATGCGGAAAGCCACCTTGCTCAGATCTGCCTCATCCTCAGCCACGGCATTGGCAGCAGAACGGAGGAAGTCGCCATAGTCGGAGAACACAAATCCCGGCATCGTGGTGTCGAGATCGATGACACAGAGCACACGTCCCTCATCATCAAACATCATGTTGTTGACCTTGGTGTCGCAATGGCAGATGCGCTTTGGCAGCAGTCCCTTGTCATAAAGCACGTTGGCAAGGTTCATCTCGTCATAATACTTTTCTATATCCGCGATGAAGTCAGCCACGCTGGCTGTGCGTCCTGCCTTGTCGGCTGCCATGGAGTCATGAAGTTGGCGATAGCGCAGGCTCATGTTGTGGAAGTCGGGGATGGTCTCGCCAAGCGAACCCTCAGGCAGGTCGGCAAGCATAGCCTCAAACTTACCGAAAGCCTGTCCGGCAAAGCGTGAGTATTCAGGTGTCACCGCCTCATAGGTATGTGCATTGGGGATGAAGACGGAGATGCGCCAGTAGTTGCCCTCGGCATCCTTCCAGTAAGACGGACCGTCGGTAGAAGGGATGAAGCGCAACACCTTGCGGTCGATATCGTCTTCACCTGCCTCTTCGAGTTTCTTTCTTATATGCGATGTCACTGTCTCGATGTTGTGCTGAAGGAGGTCCACATCAGTAAACACATTGGTGTTGACACGTTGCAGCACATAGTCGGGAGTGTCATCGGAAGCCGTTGTGGCAAGAAACGTATCGTTGATAAGTCCGTTGCCGAGAGGCTTCACGCTTGTCACCTCGCCCTCAATGCAAAAGTGACTGAGTATTTCTTTAGGATTGGTCATAATTGATAGTTTTTAGTTGTGCACCAGCGTACCTATTTCCTCTCCTTGCATGACCTTCTTGAGGTTGCCCGGTATGTCCATGTTGAACACATAGATAGGGAGGTCATTCTGCATGCACATGGCTGTGGCGGTGATGTCCATAACCTTCAGGTTGCGTGCGATGACGTCGGCATAGGTGATATCTTGGAACTTCACTGCCGTGGGGTCTTTCTCCGGGTCGGCGGTATAGATGCCGTCAACGCGTGTACCCTTGAGCATCACGTCGGCCTCAATCTCGATGCCACGCAGACTCGAACCCGTGTCGGTGGTGAAGTAAGGACTGCCCGTACCGGCAGAGAAGATGCACACCTCACCGCGATTCATTGACTCGAGAGCCTTCCACTTGGTGTAAAACTCGCCGATTGGTTCCATGCGGATGGCTGTGAGCACACGGTTTTTCTGCCCCACTGCATCGAGAGCGCTGGAGAGAGCGAGCGAGTTGATGACTGTGGCGCACATGCCCATCTGGTCACCCTTCACACGGTCGAAGCCCTTGCCTGCGCCTGTCAGACCACGGAAGATGTTGCCACCACCGATGACAATGCCAATCTGCACGCCCATGTCGGCTATTTCCTTTATCTGCTGGGCATACTGATTGAGACGCTCCACGTTGATACCCTGTTTCTGTTCACCTGCAAGACTCTCGCCCGAGAGTTTGAGGAGTATGCGTTTATACTTTGCCATAAGATTATGTATTATGTTATAATATGAATTTCACTTCTTTGAGTTCATAGTCTCTTAGTACGCCTTCCCTATCGCATAACACGAGATGTCCATTGGGAAGGATGTCGCGTATCTCTGCTTCAAACCTGCCGTTGATGTCTTCATATTCATAGAATCCTGTGCGTCGGTAGAGGTTGGCTTTATATTCTTTAATTGTCTCCTCATAATGATGGTCGGCAAGAGATTGCAGACGGGAGTCAAGATTATGCAGGAAATTGTCAAGGATGATGTCGCGGTCGGTCTCCTTATACATTATATTATATAAGGACACAGGATTGGGGGCATCGCTCGTGAAGACCTGCTGGTTGACATTGATGCCTATGCCATAGATGCACTGCGAGATGACCTTGCCCGAGATAGATGTGTCAATGATGGTGCCGCTTATCTTAGAATCGTGCCAATAGATGTCGTTAGGCCATTTGAGAGAGAATCCGTCGACATATTCCTCCAGTACATCCTTCACGGCAAGAGCGCCAGCCATAGAGAGCAGAAATTGGCGGTTGGCAGGGATATCCGGCACGGGAGTTTTCACGGAGAAGAGGAGATTCTTGCCTCGCTCGCTCTCCCACCTGTTGGTGCCCTGACCGCGTCCGGCATTCTGCCAGTCAGCCACGACCACCACACGGTCATCATCAAGATGCTTTATATACTCGTGAGTAGAGTCAGTAGTATCAAGTTTTATTATCTTCCAGTTCATGCCAGACAAGGGTTGAAGGCGTCCTCTATATGGTGTACGACGGGGTTAGAATCGGCATTGCCCACTATCGTGATGATGTCGAAGCGGATTTCCATGTCGATGTTCTGCTCTTTTATGTAGGCGTTGGCACAATAGCCTATGCTCTTTATCTTCTTGTGGTCTACGGCAGCTGTGGGTTCCATAACCTCGTCAGTCTGACGTGTCTTCACTTCCACAAATACCAAGGTGAGCATATCTGGCGTGAGAGCAATGATGTCGATGTCGCGTTTGCCGAGTCGCCAGTCGCGACTGCATATGGAGTAACCCTTCTTCACAAGATACTCCTGAGCATAGTCCTCGCCCCACTTGCCAAAGTCATTATGCTCTGCCATCAGCGTCGGGAACTGAAGAATTTCTGCATCAATGCCTTGCACTCTTCCTCAAGCACGCCTGCTGTGACATTTGCCTTGGGATGCAATGCCTTGGGGGCATAGACGGAGAAACCGCGCTTCTCATCGGATGCTCCATACACCACTCGGCTTATCTGCGCCCAACCGATGGCTCCAGCGCACATTATGCAGGGTTCAACGGTGACATAGAGAGTGCAGTCGCGCAAGTATTTGCCGCCAAGCATATCGGCAGCCGACGTTATAGCCTGCATCTCGGCATGGGCAGTGACGTCGTGGAGAGCCTCGGTGAGATTGTGTGCACGAGCGATGATGCGGTCGTTGCATACCACGACAACGCCCACTGGCACCTCACCCGATCTGTATGCCTCCTCTGCTTCCTGCAGAGCCTTGCGCATGAACTGCTCGTCCTTATTATCTGCCATGACTGTGTTATTTCACAATAATGACAAGATACTTGCTTGTGCTCCAGAAGGAATCAGGATTGGTGATGCGAAGCACATACTGCTTGTTGGCATCCTTCTGCAGAGAGTAACTGCCCGCAGGATGATTGGTCATAATCTCTGCCGACTTGGAGTAGAGTTTTATCTCCTTGTCAATGCGTATATCAAGTTTGGTGAAATAACTCTTGTTGAAATTAGACTGCAGCACCTTACCGCTCTCAATGATATGCTGGTCCTTGAGTTCCTTCTTAGTGCCGAAGACATACCATGCCGTGTTGAGTTGCTTGTCCTGAGCGGCTATAGTCTTGCTCTTCTCATTACCCTCCTCAGTGAGGTTATTGACAGAAGTATTGAGATTGTTGACAGTATTGTCGAGTTCGGCAATGTGGATATTCTTTTGGTCAAGTTCGGCACGCAGTTGCTGCAGTTCACGGTCTTTTGCATCAAGTTGCTGCACCAAGCCATTGATAGTTTCCTTCAGACGGTCGCCCTTGACAGAACTCTCACGCAGTTGCTGACGCAGTTTTGATACCAATTCGCGATTGCGCTTCATCTGCTGCGAGATGAAAGCCATGTCATCCTTTATGCGCTGCGAACCGCTGTAGCCTTCGCTGCTACCCATCACGCTGACACGGTTTTCTGCTTCGCTTATCTGTTGCAGACCTGTCTGTATCTCATTCATTGTGCCCATCATGTCATCTATCTCATTGTCCTTCTGCACAATGATGCGCTGCAGGGAGTCTACCTTCTCCTGACTATTGTCCTTCTCCTGCACTTTCTTTTCCTGACACGATGTTACGCCGAGGGCGACAGCCATCAGCAATAAAACAAATAATCTATTCATAGTTTTCATTCTATTGTCAAACTTATAATTTTACCCTAATTGCCATAGTCATAATATAAATGACATACGGCTTAAGGCAAAGTTAATTATAAAATCTGACAATATCACTGCTATGGCTATAAATTCTTCCTCGTTTGAGTCTTTTAACCATCCGTTTACTTCATCTTCTCCATGTCACGGAACGCACTCCACGCTATGGGCACGGATATGGAAAAGGCAAACACATCAGCCACGGCCTGACTTATCTCCAGACCAAAGAGTCCGAAAAGACGAGGAAGAACAAGTACGAGGGGAATGAAGAACAGACCGCTACGGGCGGCAGCAAGTATGTTGGCGCGTATGGGTTTGCGTATGGTCTGCAGTAGCATGTTGCTTACGATGATGGTCGCTATGAGAGGGAATGTCAGCAACTGCCATCTAAGTGCGGGCGTGCCCACTGCCACGACGTCGGCATCATGACGAAACTCGCGCACTATGGGTTCGGCAAAGGCAAAACCAAGCAACGCCACAGTAGTAAGGAAGGTTGTACCGAGTTTGATGCAATACATATATCCTTCCTTCACCCTATCATATAGTTTTGCACCATAGCAGAAACCACAAAGCGGTTGGAAGCCCTGTCCCAAACCGATGATTGCCGAATATACGAAGTAACAGCACCTGCCCACGATGGACATGCCGGCTATGGCACTGTCGCCGAAAGTGCCTGCCGACACATTGAGCATGACGGTGGCAAGACTGCCGAGCCCTTGTCTTGACAACGATGGCGTGCCTCCTGCCAATATCTCCTTAAACAATGGTTTCGTGAGATGAAAGTTTTGCCAACTTATGTGTATGTTCTGCTTGCGTCGCGTCATGGCGAAGAGTACGCAGAAACTACACAACTGGGATATGAGCGTAGCCACTGCGGCTCCCGTGATGCCCATATTAAAGACGAAGATAAACAGAGGGGCAAGCACGACATTGAGGACCGCACCCGTCAATATGCCTGCCATAGCCAGCGACGCATTGCCTTGGAAGCGCATCTGATTGTTCATGGTGAATGATGATGTCATGAATGGTGCGCCGAGCAGGATTATACCGAGATAGAGTTTGGTGTAAGGGAGTATTGTCGGTGTAGAACCTAGTAATATGCACAGTCTTTCAAGAAACAAAAGACCAAGAGCAGCGAAGACGATGCCTGTGGCAAAACTGCAGAAGAAACCCGTGGCAGCCATCACCGCGGCATCATCATGAAGTTTGGCTCCGAGTTTGCGCGAGATGTAGTTGCCCGAACCGTGACCGAAGAAGAAGCCTATGGCCTGAATGATACACATGACGGAGAATGACACACCCACCGCCGCCGTGCATTGGGTATTAATCTGTCCCACGAAATAGGTGTCCACCATGTTATATATACTCGTCACCAGCATACTGACTATCGTCGGTATTGCCATCGTCAATATCACACGGTGCACAGGTGCCGAAACAAGAAATGTGTAGTTATCCTTTCTCCTCTTCTTCATATTACGCATAAATATAAGGGCGCACAAAAGGCTTACGCCCTGAAAGGGCATCTAAACAAAGCCCAGGGCAACACCCTGGGGTAAATAACGGATTAAATTATCTTGCGCCCTGTAAGGGCAACTAAATCAACCACAATCTTTTGTTCAATCTTCTTCCTTGTATTTATTTTTCTTTTCCTTTACCTTCTTCGTGGTGTCGCCTCCCACCACGATGACTATCTCGCCACGGGGTTCGGTCTCGGTGAAATGGTCAACGAGTTCCTTAAGACTACCGCGCACACTCTCCTCATGCATCTTGGATATCTCGCGACATACGCTTGCAGGACGGTCTTCGCCAAAGGTGTCGGCAAACTGCTGCAGGGTCTTGAGAAGTCTATAAGGCGACTCATAGAATATCATCGTGCGACGCTCTTCCTTCAGTGACTCGAGATGTGTCATGCGACCTTTCTTCTGAGGCAGGAAACCCTCAAAGCAGAACCTGTCACAAGGCAGACCCGATGACACTATGGCAGGTATACATGCCGTGGCACCAGGCAGACACTGCACCTCTATGCCTTCCTTGGCAGCCTCGCGGGCAAGGAAGAAACCGGGGTCACTGATGCCAGGCGTACCAGCATCGCTCACCAAGGCAACGGTCTGACCGCCTTTAAGTCGCTCTATGACAGAGGCGGAAGCCGCATGCTCATTGAATTTATGATGGGAGACGAGATGATTGTGTATGTCGAAATGCTTCAGCAGGATACCCGAAGTGCGCGTATCCTCAGCCAACACCACGTCAGCCTCCTTCAAGATGCGTATGGCCCGCATCGTCATGTCCTCCATATTTCCCACGGGTGTGGGTACAATATATAATATGCCCATAGCGTCTGCAAAATTAGCCAATTAATCCTATCGGTAAAGAAAAGGCGATGTTTCTTTTGCTTTTTTTAAAAGTCTTCGTATCTTTGCGATACATAACACATTCCTCAGAATCTTATATATGGGAAACGACACAAACGGAGAATTGCACCGGTTTGGACGCATCGAGGTGATATGCGGTTCGATGTTCTCCGGCAAGAGTGAAGAACTTATTAGGCGCATGAAGCGCGCCAAGTTTGCGAAGCAGAATATAGAAGTTTTCAAACCAGCCATAGACACACGCTACTCAGAAGAAGACGTTGTCAGCCACGACCATAATGCCATCAATTCCACTCCTGTGGAGTCATCGGCATCCATACTCCTGCTCTCGTCAGAGGTTGACGTTGTGGGCATCGACGAAGCACAGTTCTTTGATGACGGCATCGTGGATGTGTGCAATCAGTTGGCCAACCGCGGCGTGAGAGTCATCGTGGCAGGTCTCGACATGGACTTCCGTGGCATTCCGTTTGGTCCGATGCCCGCCATGTGTGCCATTGCCGATGAGGTCACCAAGGTGCATGCCATCTGCGTGAGATGCGGTTCGCTGGCATATGTCAGCCACCGACTTGTAAACAATGAGAAGCGTGTGCTCCTCGGCGAGGCTCAGGAATACGAACCTCTCTGCCGCGAATGCTTTCTCAAAGCAAGTAATATGGAAAAATTGAAAGATTGAAATATTGAAAGATTAAAATATTAGGTCTATGGAGTCAAAGGTATCACTTGACAAACTGTTGCGATGGGTGGGCATCGCTTTGATAGTCGTGGCGGTGTTCTTCACGGTAAAGTATCTCAGCACCGTATTGTTGCCATTCTTCATAGCATGGTTTTTTGCCTATCTGCTCTATCCGATAGTGAAGTTTGTGCAGTATAGGCTCCATGTCAAGGTGCGCGCCATAGCCATCATCATCACGATGTTGCTGACGATAGGAGTCATCGGCGGCGTGCTGTGGCTCATCATCCCACCTATGATAAGCCAGTTTGACCTGTTGGGCAAGTTCATATCCAATTATATCACCCATCAGACTCACACGCACAGCATCATGGCCTACATACAGGAGACTCTTGTAGACAACCAAAAGCAACTGGAACAGTTCTTCAAGAGTCCCGACTTCACCAATATGCTGAAATCTGCCTTGCCAAAGGTATTCTCTTTCCTCGGACAGACGGCAAGCATCATATGGAGCATCATCGCCTCGTGCATCGTCATCCTCTACATGTTTTTCATTCTCTTGGACTATGAGTATCTCAGCACAAAGTGGTTGTCGATATTCCCCAAGAAGGCTCGCCCCTTTTGGGCTGACGTGATGCACGACGTGGAATGGGCTCTCAACTCCTACATTAGAGGTCAGGGACTGGTGTCGCTGTGTATGGCCATAATGTTCTGCATCGGTTTCACCATCATCGACTTCCCCATGGCAATAGGTCTTGGCATTCTCATCGGCATCATGAACCTTGTGCCTTATCTCCACACCTTCGCCCTCATACCAACGGCATTTCTCGCACTGCTGAAGGCTGCCGACACTGGGCAAAACTTCTGGGTGATATTCGGTATGGCATTCTTGGTATTCTGCGTGGTGC
>CAVKNF010000051.1:0-14840 GCA_963657415.1 bacterium
ATCAGTGGCCAGTTGTGGAGACCTTTGACGCTACCATCAACGATGAGGGCGTGGCGCTTGGTGACACAAAGATTGACGTGAACAAACTTATTGCGAAGCCCGAGCGCCTCGGCGTGGCAGTGCCTATCACACGTGAGGCATTGAACGAGACCGACGACCTGCTTCAGCTCGTTTGCACTCAGTATATGCCAGTAGCCGCAGCTGCCTTGATGAACAAGATTATGTTTAGCACAAGCAAGATTGCTAAGGCCACAAACCTTGTAGGTCCATTCGTGAACCTGAAGGCAGCCAACAAGAAGACCTACACCGCTGACGCGCCATCATTGGCAGAACTTCTTGCGCTTAAGGGCGCCGTGCTCGGCGCTAACATCATGCCCGAAGGTCTGTGCTATGTAATGACTGAGACTACCAAGGCGCTCTTGGAAGGTACTCCCAAGTGGAGCGGTAGCAATCAGGCTATCGTCGATGATAGTGGCAAGATTTCTGGCGTGCCGGTATTCTGCAGTTCCTATGTAGATGAGGGCACTGTACTCTTCGGTTCGTTCAAGTATGCGCCTCAGGGCTTGTTTGGTGACATGTCAGTCATCATCGACCCTTACACACTGGCGCGCAAGAACTCTATCGACTTCGTGCTCAACGCCGATTACGCTATTACCGTATTGCGTGAGGAGGCATTTGCGATGTTGTCGAAGACCACAACGACTGCGTCTACAGGCAAGGGATAGAATCAGATTTTTGCGAGTCATATAGTATTTTAGGTTGTTAGTTGATTATGGCGGCAGTGGATTTGGCATTGTTCAAGAAGCACGTAAGGGCGGATGATTTCGCCGATGATGACGAATATCTGGAGCATCTCCTGGAGACAGCCGAGAGTGCAGTCATTACGGCAACCAACCGTACCGAGGATGAACTTGAAAAGATTGGCGGGGGCGCGATGCCCTCCCCTATCAAGCACGCTGTGCTGATGCTTGGCGCCCACTGGTACAATCAGAGGGAGAGCGTGAGCAACGTGCAGATGCACGCAGTGCCGGATTCACTGCAAGCCTTAATCAAGCCCTACAGGAAATTAGTGGAATGAGAGCGGGCGACATGAAATACCGTCTGAAGTTGTTGCAACCAATTGCGACTACCAACGAATACGGCGAAGAAGCGACCACCTACGAGGAAACGGTCACGGCGTGGGCTCAGAGAGTTAAGCAGAGCGGAAACCGCAGTGACGAAGTGGGTGAGCATTTTCCCGACTATCATGCCGAGTTCAATATCCGTGATGCCCATGAGGTGGGCGAAAACTGGAGGGTAAAGCAGTTAGGGGGATACCTTTACACGGTGACAGCCATAGTTCCCAATATAGACAGGGGGATGAATACTTTGATTTGCGAGCGAGTGAACGAGTAAGAGAACATTGAAATATTGAAGTGCTAAGCGATGGAGACTGTCCGCGACATAGACCGTCCTTTCACCGGCATATACAATGCGCTGGACATGAAAAGCCAGCGTAAGGCTATGCGAAGCGCTATGCGCAAAGAGGGCAACCGCCTGAAGAAGGAGGCGGAGTCGAATCTTGCACAGTCGGGAATCGGGTCCGGGACGAAACGCAGTCTGTCAAAGGGCATCTACGTAAGAACCTATCCCGACCGCTACGGTCTCGGATTTATGGTGAGCGTGAAGCCCCACGGACACCGCAAGGGTGTGCATCTGAACCGTCAGAACAAGGAAAAGCCTGTCTTGATGTGGGCTGAAGACGGAACGAGATTTCGCCGTGTAGGCAGACGCCTTTCATCGTTTACAAGTAAGAGCAGATTCACGGGCAAGCGCATAAGACAGTATTTGCGAGGTGGCGCGAGCAGGGGCAAGATGAAGCGCTATGGCTTTTTGGCCAAGACCGAAGCCCAAACTGAGGGAGGCGTGGAGACAAACCTGTTTGATGCTTTCCAAAAGAACCTCGAAAGAGCAGCGCGCCGACAGGGACTGCTTTAAGCATGGAGATATGGAAATAATGAAAGATTGAAACATCGGGTATGAGCAAGACATCATTAAGCGCCGGCGCGATCATTCGTACGCTTCTTATAGAAGACAAGGATGTGAAGAAACGGACAAACAAGGTTTTTCCCTTGGTTGTGGATACCGCCCAGTTGCCTTACATCCTCTACCGCCGTTCATCGCTTCAGCATAATCCTACGAAAGCAGGAGCGCCTGGAGCGGACACCGTAATGATGGAGGTAATCTGCTATACGGCAAAGTATGCTGAAGGCATCGAACTGGCGGAATGCGTGCGCTCAGCACTTGATTACGCGCAGGGAGAGTCTGACGGTCTGACGATGCGCAGTTGCACACTGACAGACAGCGAGGAAGCCTATGAGGATGACGCTTTTGTGCAGAGACTGGTGTTTCAAGTAAGGATATAGCAAAAAGATTGTGTAACCATTCAAAGATAACGTATTATGGACAAGTATTATAATGGCAGTGACCTTTTGCTCTCGATAGGAGAAAAGGCTATGGGACATTGCACCAGCCACACGCTTACTTTCAACAGTGAGACTAAGGATCGTGCGGTAAAGCCAGTGGCATCTGCAAGCAAGAGCAGCGGTCTGTGGAAAGACAAGGGCGTGACGGGTCTTTCAATCTCTATCTCTGGCGAGGGTCTGCGTTTCATTGATGAGACCGAAAACGGATTTTCAGAGCTTAGCGCGCTTTGGGGTGCTGGCACTACTGTAACGGTGAAGGCTTTCGAGCGTGGAGGCGACACCAAGCCCTATGTAAAGGGCGAGTTTGTCATTTCGTCAATCGAGGAGAGTAGCCCGGCGCAGGACGATGTGACCTACAGCATCAACCTCGAGAGCGTGGGTGAACCTGATATTTATCCGGGCAAGACTTCTGCTACCGAGTAATCAACCGCATTGATAGGATATGTCAAAGATAGAAATACTGATTGACGGCAAAGCATACCCTTGTAGGCAGACTATGGGGGCTATGCTTCGCTATAAGAAAGAAACCGGTAAAGAGGTGACCGAGTTGGGTGATAACCTGTCGGATATGTGTGCATATCTCTATTGTTGTGTGGCATCCGCGAGCAAGCACGACGGTAAGGAGTTTGACATGAGCCTTCTTGACTTTGCCGACAGCCTCACGCCTGAAGACATCAATGTCTGGGTAGCGTCCATCAGTGGAAACACCGCGCAAACTGATGACGTGGAAGGTAACGAAAAAAAAAGTTAGGCATATTTGATTTGATGGGCATAGCGGTGGGTTGCATCGGTATGCCCTTTAATGATTTCTGCCGACTTACACCTGAAGAGTTCTCTTACATATATAAGGCTTATAGCGAAAGGGAGGAATCGCAATACCGTGACCGCTGGGAGCGTCTGCGGATGCTTGGCACTATGGTATTGCAACCGTATACGAAAAAGAGCCTTAAACCGAAAGACGTGCTAACTCTGCCATGGGACAATGACATGTCTAATAAGCCGAAGACCCCGGTCTTGTCTAAGGAGGAAGCACTCAAGAGGTTCAAAGAATTGGTCAAAAGAGCCAAGTAGGATATTACAATCCGAAATACCACCATGGGGTATGACCATAGTCGTCGGGCATACACAGTATGCGCCACTCTCCCCAAAAGACAATAGTAACCGTGACGCTTATGGTGAACAGGATACAGGCCACAACTACATTATCTATGAACGTGGCGCATATGGATAGCAGAGCGAATAGGAAGAAAGCATTACGGCACAATCTCTTGTTCCGGCGCTTTATGAAAGCCTTTCGCTCGGCTGACATCTTTGGCCTTGTTTCTTCGTTTTCGCTGTCGACAGTATCAATCGAAATCTCCAAAGTCACCTCGGGCGTTTTGTCTTGGTCAGGACTCATACGCTATGTGTATAGTAGATTATATGGCAAAGGTATAAAAAAATACGTTATTTAGTTACTTATTTACCTGCAAAATATGTCTAAAGAGATAAAATTTAACGTAAAGCTCACCGTTGACGGCAAGGAACAACTGGGCGTGGCTACTACCGATGTAAAGAAGTTGCGCCAATCACTTGATGAGGCCAAGAATTCCTCACTGCAGTTTCGTGATAAGTTGCTGACGGTGAATCAGGCGGTTACGGCATTGCAGAATGCTTCGTCGGCTGTTGGCAATTTACGTGATACTCTTTCCGGCCTGACAGCGACTTACAATGCCGTCCAACAGTCGAACACACTGCTTACGACGGTGATGCGCCAACGCATTAATGCCACAGATGAAGACATAAAGAAGGTAAAGGACGTTATCAGCGCCCAAACGAAACTTGGTGTTATCAGCGGCACGGTACAGCGTATGGGCGCACAGCAGATAGCCACCTTCCTCAAGGAGAAGGGCACACTGGAGACCCTTATTCCGGCGATGAATGACTTGGTGGCACAGCAGAAGGGCATCGGTGCTACTGGTGAGGACGCGCGCGGTGTGGCTAACCTCATGGGTAAAGCCATGATGGGTCAGACATCGGCATTGAGACGCGTGGGCATTACTTTTAGCGAGGCTCAGGCTCAGGTGATGAAATTCGGCAATGAGCAACAGCGCGCCGCCATGCTTGCAACCATCATCACCGACAATGTCGGTCACATGAATTCCGCATTAGCCAAGACGGATGCCGGAAGGCTGAAGCAGATAGAGATGGGTTTTGGCTCGATAAAGGTGAAGTTGGGAGAAATGGCAGTAAATCTAATGCCTATGGTCTCCTTTTCGGCGATGGCATTGACTACGGCAACATCTGTGATAACTCTTGGTAAGAGTATGTCAGGTGTATTGCTCGTGGTGAAGAATCTAAATATCCAGACAAGACTGTGGACTGCTTTAACGGCTACCGCCCGCACTTCATTTGTAGGTTTGACCGCGGTGATGAATGTAGCCAAGGCGGCATTCACGGGTGCAGCTATAGGCGCTACAACGCTGAAGGTTGCGATAAAGTCTTTGCTCATATCTACTGGTGTAGGTGTCGCAGTGTGGGCGCTGACTGAGGCGGTGTCTTATTTCATGTCGGCGGCGGACAAGGCGGCGGATAGTACGCGTACGCTCACAAAGGAAGAAGAGGACGCAAAGACCGTGCGTGAGTCTGAAGCCAAGCAAAGGGCAGAGATAGCGTCTGCCATAGACATCAACATCTCCAAACTGAAGAATTTCAAGGGAAGCAAGGAAGAAGAGAAGAAACTTGTCGGAGAGATGAATACCACTTACGGCGAAGCGATGGGATATTACTCCACCGTGGCGCAATGGTATACGGCACTCACCGGCAACTCCAAGGCTTACTGCGACCAGATGATTAATGAGGTGCGCATCCGAGACTTGGCAAACAAGGCCGCCGAACTTCAGCAGAAGAAGTACGACATAACCCATGACGAGAACGGTAAGGTCCGTTATTATTCCTCAGAAGACAAGGTCGAAAGAGTGGCTGTCGGTCAAGTCGATGCCGGAGACGGTAAGATTATCACTCAGTATGCGGACAAGAAAGTAAAGGGCTCAAGTGAGTTGGCTCAAGCCACTAAGCAATATAAAAATTACGATGCCGCAGAGCGTGCTATCAGACAGCAGATGGACGCATTGATACGCCGTAATGCGAGCACTTCATACAAGCAGTTTGACGGATATCGCACTACTGCGCCCACAACTACTACCTCAACGAACAAAACGGCATCGGCTACAACGGAAACTCCAAAAACCCTTGTAGAGAAACTTCAGGCACAGTTGTCAGAAGCCAATAAGGAGATGGAGAATGCCGTAACCATCGAGGCGAAGGTGGAAGCCGACACAAGGGTGAAGGACATACAGGCGCAGATAGATGAAGCCACAAAGGGCAAGGTGACCATCGGCGCAGAGACGGATTCATCATATATACTGCGGGGTAGCACTGCAGACAAGCGCCAAAGTTATAGCAATGCACAAAACCGCATAAGTCGTATTAAGAATGACTACGAAATCGGCATTATAGGAAAAGACGAAGCGGAAAGTGATATTGCAGACATCAACAAGCAGTTAAAGGGACTTGGGCTGAAACCCGTCGAGGTGTCCTTTGACGTGGAGAAGAACGCCCTGCAGGAGCAATTGGCGGAGGCGCAAAAAGAATTCAAGAATGCGGTTACGGTTGAAGCCAAGGTGGATGCAAGTCTTAAGATTGCGGACATACAATCAAAGATTAACGAGTCCACTAACGGCAAACTGACCATTAAGGCGGCGGTAGAACCATCCTATATTGTGCAAGGCAGTAAGGAGGACAAGCGCCAAAGTTACAGCAATGCCCAAAGCAGAGCCAGCCAAATACAAAGTGACTACGAGATAGGTCTTATAGGCAAGGACGAAGCGCTTCGAGAGATGGGGGAACTCAATGCTGAGGTGAGCAAACTCGGAGGAAACTTCAAGCCCCTGAAACTGGAAGTCGAGACTAAGGGCTTCGACAGTGCCATGTCAAGCATAAAGGACGGCTGGGGGAGCATCCAAGGTGTGGGCAGTGGTATTGAGGGCATTACTGACGCGCTGGAAGGTGACGGCAATGCGTGGGAAAAGACATCGTCTATCCTTAACGGCTTCATCTCAATAGCAGAAGGCGTAAAGGGCATTGTGACGTTATTCAAAACCCTTACGGGAGCGACTACGGCGCATGCCGCTGCTGCAGGTGTTGACGCCTCCGCAACGATAGCAGAAACCACGGCTGCTGAAGCCAATACTGTAGCCAAGAGTGGCGAGTCTGTAGCGAATGCCACGGCAAGCGGTGCCAAGTTGCCATTCCCCGCGAACATTGTGGCTATAGCGGCGGGTGTGGCCGCCGTAGTGGCGGCGCTGGCTATGGTGTCGGGATTTGCCACTGGAGGTGTCATTGGAGGCACATCGACATCAGGCGATAAGAAGTTCGCCCGTGTGAATAGCGGTGAGATGATACTCAACAAGAGCCAGCAGGCACGTCTTTTCGGTATGATAGAGGGCAGATATCAAGCGCCTACGTTTATTGACAGAAGCCCCCAACCAGTGGCGATGTCAAGCATATCGAGTGGCATAGGCTCTGCTGGTACAGAGGTCAACATCCATATGAACGCCAATGCCCGCCGTTTGCTTGAATTGACATACGACGCAAAGCGAGTGGCTAAGAAGAGCGGAAGAAGTTATAACGTTTAATCCGTTGAAAAGATGTATATATACGGCGATTTTGTTAATCAATCAGGCGAAACGGTATCAGTCTATATACTGACACAAGGAGACCGCGCACAGACGTTGGAGATAGGCACTGAGAGCACCGATATATTCTTCGGAGACAACCCGGTGGAGATAACGAGCGAAGTGAGCGACACGTTTGACGTGCTTCTTCGCCAGTCTGCGGAGGTGACCCTGCTGTGTGGCAATCTGGTATCCGATTTCTTCAGCACGTCATGCCGTGACGCTGTGGTGAATATCTACAAAGCGGGAATATGTGTGTTTGCAGGTTTCATCGAGCCGCAGACTCTCTCACAGTCATATAATGAGCGCTGGGACGAGATAACGCTTAACTGCATTGACGCTCTGAGTGCCATGCAATACTCCAAATACCGCAACGTGGGGACATCGGGCGTGAGTTACAGCACGGTGAAGGCTGACGCGGGACAGAGGGCATTTGATGAAATCATCAAGGAGATTGTGAACGGTGTCTATGCCCGGCTCGACATCAAGGGTGAGGGCCAAGTTAGGTTATGGTTTGACGGAAGCCGTGCCATCAACAGCGCAGAGGGACAACGCTACACCATATTTGGTCTTATGTCAATCTCGGAACTGCTGTTCTTAGGGGACGAGGAGGATGACGTGTGGCAACAAGACGACGTGCTGGAGGCAATATTGAAATATCCAGACTTACACATAGCGCAGGATGGCCTCGATTTCTATATCTTTTCCTGGCAGTCGGTGAAGTCGTCGGAGTCCATAGAATGGAAAGACCTCATGAGCGCCGACAAGCTGACAACGGAAAGGCAGACGGTGAAGATATCTCTGGACAACGTGGCTGACTGCGACACGACGATAAGCATAGGTGACGTGTATAACCAGTTGATTCTTACTTGCGATGTGGAGGAAATGGACGACCTCATAGAGAGTCCACTTGATGATGATTTGCTTGTGAGCCCTTGCCGGTGCAAGCAGAAATATATTACCGAATATTCGTGCGATGGTCAATATTCAACCGCGTACGATGCCTTCTACGCCCTTACACACGACCAGACGACGAACTATAGTGCGGGTGATGTGACCGACTGGTACATACAGATAAGGAATCATCCTCACTGGAAGTTTCCGCTGATGGGCGACGAGAGCACCGACCTTGTGGACAAGTATTGCTCCGAGGGTAAAAACCAAGACGGACTGCTCGACTGGCTGGGACAGTCTGGCGGTGCATGCATTATGTCCACGGGCAGTGTGGCGATGAACAGTGCGAAGTCAGACAACAGCCCCGTGTCAAAGGTGGACATGAGCAATTACCTTGTGGTAGCGGTGAACGGCAACGAGAAAGACGGCGAGAGCGAGGCCTTCCCTACATCCGACTACCTGAAGAAGTGGTGCCCGGTGGCGGTATACACAGGCGGTAGCGCAAGCGCAGTGCTCTCCCCCACGGACATAAAGACTACGAATTACATAGTCATTTCGGGAAAGGTAATCTTGAACCCGATAATGACCCAGACAAACACATATACCAATCTCAATACCAAAACATGGGCTAAACTGGATGATCCGACCTCGGGAGAGATATATGTGTGGCGCAAGACGGTGCCGAGTCGAAACAGCGGTGGCAAGCGGTATTACACGCGCAAGCACTGGCAGGCAGAAGACCCCACGACGACACCGACATGGCATAAGGGTTTTGACGCAGGCTTTTGTCCCTACACAGGAGCTGGACCAGAGCAATATGAGTTCGCCTACAGCGCCATCGGCGACTCATCGGACAAGGTGAGCAAGGTGGCGGTGCTTGCCTGTATGCTTGTGGTAGGTGACAAGTGTGTGGTGGAGACAGGCACACAGGGCAAACCGTCAGACTACACGTGGCAGACCTACAAGGAAAGAAACGAGTGCGCGAGTGACGATGAATATTACAGCCAGTGCTTTACCATAGGTTTCGACCCCGCCATAGGCGACAAACTGATAGGTACGGAATTCGACATACAGAACAACATCGACTACACAATGAATGTGGATGCCGAAGGTACGGCGATACCCATCAAGTGCGATGAGAACTTGGCGGGAAAGGTGCAGTTCAAGATATTGGGTCCAGTGAATGTACTGTGGGACAAGGTAGAGAAGTCGACCAAGCGCGTGCTGATATTCTTCAAGCACACGAAGTGGAGCACTACCTCGGTGCCGTTGATGGCGCACGTGAGCAGTATTCAGTTGAAAGAATTCGAAGTGAAGGTATACAGCGACAACGGTCATGTGAGCGGTGGCGCTACAGACAACGACATAGTCTACATAAGCGACACGAATGAGACATTCATCAATCCGAAAGACGATTTGGAATTCAAGATAAGCAGTGCCCTGTCGACGGAAGAATGCGTAAAACTCGGAGTGGCAAACACGGTGAAGATGTCGACACCAATGCACACTACGGCACACTACGGCGTAGGAACTATATACGACCGCATGGGCGCGGCAAACGTGAGACCAGAACAGATGTATGTGGACAACTACTACAGGGAATATCACGAACCGCGCATACAGTTGGAGCAGAACCTACAAGACAAGAGCAGCATCATAAGCCTGTTCGGCCATTACCGACACGGTGCTTTGGGCAAAGACTTCTTCGTGCAGGGTATAGGAAGAAACCTTATGGAGGGCACGGCGAGACTAACACTTAAAGAGATAGAGTCATGATCAGCGTCAAGCAGATAGCAAGACCAAAGAAGAGCGCGTTGGGTACTGGCACATCTTCGGGGGGTGTAATCACATCATCCTCTACGGTGGCGGATGAAGCCAAGCACGCCTCGCAAGCCGACAAAGCGACATTTGCCGAGCAAGCGCAATATGCGGTGAAGGCAGGAACTGCCGACCGTGCCGGCTATGCCGACATAGCCGGTGACTTGGCGGATGGAAGCCCGGTGTACGACAAGTTTCTCCGCAAGGACATAGCGGACACCGCCAAGGGCAAGATAACCCTTGAGCAGGGTTTGTCGGTGGGCACTGACGACAGCGGAAGCATAGACGCGGGCGGCAACGCGAAGTTGTCGGACGTGGTGGTGGAGCGTCTGCATGACGAGGATTCCACGGAGGCGCAGCGCACGATAATAGGGGCGCAGGGCTTTGACCTGTATATGGGCACGGACGGAAAGAGCCACCTGTATGTCGACTATCTCACGGCGAGGACGCGGATGTTCGCCTCCAGCGTGGAGATACGCAAGGTGAGTTATTCGGGCGGCACTACGCTCTTCAGCAACGCCGGCTCGCAGATATGCAAGGTCAGCAACGTGTACGGCACTGACGGCTCTGTAGTCGCGTACAAGTGTTTCGCCGTTGCCGATGACGGCACGACACGGACGATGAACTGGTGGCACATCGGCATGATGGCTCTGTGCCAGACGTTCAACGTGAAAGCCGGTGACGGCGAGAACCTGAGCAACCGCTACTACTGGCGCATGGTGGTGGGCGTGGGGCAGGAAATCCTCTCCGACGGAAAACTGTACGATTACGTCATTCTCTCCAATGTCAAGACGTTCAGAGGAAGCGCATCCGTAGTTCCTGTCTATAGCCGGATACTGGCGGACGAGAGCGGCAACGCCCTCGTATGGGGCGATGTCATGGTGGAGGTAAGCATTGACGGTGACATGACAAGCCTTGCGGACGCTTTCTCCAATCAGGAGGGCAAGCGCACTGACGACGCCGGCGTTGCCATATCCAGAAGGACTTACTACGGCTACGAGCCGAAAGAGGACGGCACAGAACCCGACGCTCCGCTTCCGTCCGATGTCATCGTGCAGGCAGGCGACCAGATACAGTGGAAGAAATACGGCAACCTGATAAAGGTGTCGACATCCACGGAGGACAACGCCACGGACAACGCCCCCTCCATTGCCATGTACCACAACATGGGCGCACAGTCTCTGGGCAACCCCTACCAGTGGAAGACGTGTACGGCGGTGATTTCGCCGGAGGAGGTGAGGTTCAACGCAAGCCTCTTCAAGTTCTTCACTGACGAGAGCGAGGACTACGACCCTTGGGATGAGGCGACGGAAGAGGCGAAGACATACACCGATGCGCAGATAACGGCGACAAAGGATGCCATCACCCTCTCCGTGGCGGAGAAGCAGGGAGTGAAGAGAAATCTCCTGCAAGGGACTGCGTGCAGACGGCAGGAAGAGGGGTGGACACCCATGAACGGCGGTACTGTTGACAGTCACCCTTGCGAGGGTATCGAGACGAACGCCGGCATCGGCGGCGTGAACGCCCTGCACGCCAGAAGCAGGTACAATTCGGACAGCGACTATATAAACGCCGGCTTCCGCTGGGTCGGTGCTGGCGGCACACAGGGCAACATCAAGGTCGAAAAGGGGAAGAAGTACACGCTGAGCGTCTGGGCGAAGTCACCCACGCCAGACTACATGAATGTCGTGTTCGAGACGGTATGGCAGGGCTCTGCCACGGACAACACACGTCCGGCAGGATATGCCGGGCCCACAGGGTTCAGTACGTCATACACCCCCACCGGCGAATGGGCTCTGTACAGGAATACCGTTGAAATACCGTCCGATGCCGCCTACGAATGGCTGGAGGTGTGCGTCTTCATGAAAGCCAAGGACAGCACCGTGAGGGACGGCTATCTCTGCAAGCCGATGATGGAAGAGGGCGACACCTACAACGGCTGGACACCGGCGGAACGTGACTACGACTATATCGGCGGCAACCTGCTTGACAACACGGATACGCTTGCCGTAGGCGGCAGCCTCTCTGACGTTGCGGATGTCACGGAGAAAGGCTACGAGAACGCCCACGCCGTGGTCTCCGCGGACTGCACGGCAAGTACGGACTACAGGGAGCTGCTCGTGTGGTCTGACGAGAACTCCGGGATAGGGATAGCGGACAACAGGGACTTCGTGCTGTCGTTCCTCGCAAAGGGCAGCGGAAACGTGACGTGCTTTCTCTGGAACAAGAGCGACAACTCCTCGAGCGTGTTTGCGGAGAACAGCGAGGGTGCGGTGTCGGAGGACACCGTGGACGGCAACTCCACGGTAACGCCCACGGACAAATGGAAACGCTACAGCGTGCACTGGAGGGTGCACAGCGACGTGATACCCGATACCGTCACTGTCAGGGCGCAGGCAGGTGCGTCCGTATCCGTCACGCAGCCGAAACTGGAGGCGGGGGCGACGATGACACCGTGGACGGAGAAGAACGCCGACCTTGTGGAGAAGACGGCACTCCTCGCCACAGGCATCGACATAGAGACGCGGAAGGTGACGGTCACGGCGGACAACTTCAAGGTGCGGAACAATCAGGGACAGGAGACGATGCTCGTCACGGAGGACGGCAAACTGAACACGGACATCGTGGAGAGCAGGGTCGTGAAGACCTATTCCCTGAACGGAGATGCGCACATCGAGATGGAGAACGGTCTCATGCAGGTGTTCGGCACGAACGGCATATGCAACATACAGTTCGGTGTCAACGGGGACGGTCTCGCCGTCCTGTCCTACTACGACGCTAACGGCAACTGGCTCTACGACCTCGGGCCGAACCAGATAGATGCCGGCAGTCAGTCGGGCAGTTCCCTCACCGGCACGGATTATGTGTCGGCGGAGGCGTTCCTCGGCACGACGGATTTCTTCGGCGACAAGACATACACCCTTGACGGCAAGGACTACACGCTGAAGCAGGTGTCACTGTCGACCTACGACCTGTCCCTGTTCGGCGTATACCCCAATGGCGGTGTCCTGTCGGGCGGCGGTTGCGGCTACAAGCCTTTCGAGAACTTCAAGCAGTCTGTCAAGTTATACAGATACACGGCAGGACGGCTACAGGGCACGATTGTGGCCGATTCGGGACGCAACCTCACGCAGGCGTTGGCGGCACAGGCCGACGGCAAGTATTTTACCTCGCAGACAATCAGCGACGGCACGCAGCTGCTGAACCTCGCAAGCGGCATCCATTTCCTGAAGACGGAGATGGTGGCATCAGCACCTTACCCGGTAGTGTCTCTGGAGAGTTACGAGTATCCTGCTTACTGCATAGCGATGACGACTTTCCAGAACGGCAAGCGCACGGTAGCCAGGCTGTACAGCCTGACGGAACGGACGGTAAGCCCATTCGCAGTATAAAACAAACATCAAAGATATGGCAAACACGGTAAATGTAACATCGCTCGAGAAGATTGCGGAAATGCAGTCGGGCGACACGCTGCTGCTCATACGCACGGCGGATGACGGCACATCGAAGTGCTACCGCATAAACGGCAGCGACTTCCACGGCAAGGATGCCTACACGATAGCGGTGGAGAACGGCTACACCGGCACGGAGGAGGAGTTCGAGAAACAGTGCGCCGATGTGGCGGCTTTTGACAAGGAAGCCGTTGACACGGCTACCGAGAGTGCGAACAACGCCGCACAGTCGGCAACACAGGCTACGGAGGAAGCGGAGACAGCCACGGAAGCGGCGGATGCAGCGACAGCGGCAGCGGAGGAGGTGGCGGAGCGTGTCCTTACGCTCATCGGGCAGCTCGTCCCCACGGCAATGACCGTGGAGGAGGTCGGGAGGCTGACAAAGGGCAACGTGCAACCTGTGTACATCAACGCCACGCTCACGCCCTCACAGGCGATGAAGAACATCATATACATCAGCGACAACAAGGCGGTCACGGTATCGCCCGACGGACGGCTGACGATCGTGGGTACAGGGCGCAGCACGGTGCAGGTTATCCCGACCGTGAACACCGCCCTCGCCAAGGTCATACAGGTGGAGGTTGGCGACCCGACCTTGCGTATGACGACGAAGACATCGATGCGCTTCACCTCCTCGGGCGGTCTGCGGCTCAACTAATTGAGAGGAATACAAATTGTTTAACAGATAAAATCAGATTTCACTATGGCTCTTACAACAGCACAGGAAAGCGTCCTCGAACAGATTATCGAGGCGTATCAGAACGGCAAGCGTCTGTCAGACCTTCCCGAAGCGAAAGGGACGAACCCCTACAACCTCTACTGCGAGGTGCTGGACGAGGACGGAGAAAGCAAGAAAGCCGCCCTTGCAGCCCTCTTGCCCTATGTCGAGGAACAGTGCTCCTACGGCATCGAGCGTGACCTTACCGTGTCGTCACCGACCTGCACACGCATCGGTAGCACCGACCTCCACAAGTCCTTGCCCGTCCATTCACGGATGAAAGGCTGCCTCTTGGACGATGACGGCAACGTCGTCGAATACCTCGACCCGAAAGACTGGACGGGGCAGACACGTGACGGAAGCCGAGGACAGGTGATGGTGGAGATACCTATGCACTACCGCAAGTTCTCGTATGAGGGCAACGTTATGCGTGTCCGTGTCAGCGAACTGCCGCTGCCTGGGTATCACGTTGTGCCGAAGATGTACGTGTCGGCTTACGAGGCTGCTCTTGACCGCACGAACAACAAGCTGGCTTCTGTCGTGAACACCACGGCGCAGTACCGTGGCGGCAGCAACAACTCGTCTTGGGACGGACAGGGCAACACCCTACTCGGTCGTCCTGTAACATCAATCGACCGCACCTCGTTCCGCACCTACGCCCGAAACCGCAAGTCGGGCTCAACGGCTTGGAACTGCATGACCTACGACGCACAGAAGACCCTCTATTGGCTGTTCGTCATCGAGTACGCCACGCTGAACTCACAGGCGGCGTACAATG
>CAVKNF010000052.1:0-14791 GCA_963657415.1 bacterium
GGACGGCTCAGAAACACATAACTCATCTTCTTCTTGCGGAAGTCGACGATGTATTTCGTCTTGTCTACATAGAGATACTTTTCTTCTCTAATCTTCTCGAAAGTCTGCACCCCCACGGGGTAGCAATTCCTCACCTCAGCCATAGTCTTGTCCTCTTTATGCTATTCTTCTGCAAATCTACGGTTATTTTTTGTAACAACCAAACCATTTATATTTTTTCGCCTACTACGGTTAGAACACGTCATTCTTCACCCAGATCTTATGGCTGCCACGACCACGGAAATCGAAGGGAGCATCATCGCCTTGTGTCAACTCCTTCAGTTCCAGCGAGGCGGTGGTGCGGCTCATGTTGTTGAGGGCGGCATACTCCTGCAGGGTGAAGAATGCTTGCTTTTCCAGTAATTGCTTGCCTCGCTCAATGCGCTCTTCCAGGGTGTATTTCAAATCCCTCACTCTCACCTTGCTGTGGAGCATCTAGTCGATGAATTCCTTGGTGCCCATTTTGTGGTAGATTATCATCTTTGGGAAGACTCGCTACAATGCCTTTGTGGTGAACATCTTGCTGTTGATGCTGGCGTTGAGTTGATAGGCGGAGAAATCATACTGCGAGTAGTTGCCTCCGCGCTCGTTGATGTGCAGTCGCGTCACATTGCCGGCATTGTCTATCAGCACCGTGAAGGATGTGAACATGAGTCTGCGTTTCGCCTTGGCATCAGTGGTCTTCGGCGTCACTGTGAGCAAGTATGACGCGCCCTGCTTGGTCACTGCCACGTTGGCTTGAGTGGTGAGCGTCTTAGTGTCGCCCGATGCCATGTGGGTGAAGATGTCTGAGAGAATCTCAAATGGATTGTTGCCCTGCGCCTTTGCCTTCACCGTGCGCTGCTTGCCGCCCTTCACCATCGTGTAGGCTGTACCTGTGGCAAGGAGCATCTCCTTGGTGTCGGAAAAAACCATGCTCTGCTGATCGGGACGTTTCCAATAGTAATGTCCCTTGGTCACATTGTCATTTGTGACTGCTGCATTATGGCGCGTCAACTTCACCGTAGCGGTGAAAGAGTTGAGTCCTTGAAAGTGGCTTGCCACCGCCTTGCACAACTCTGACTGTTGCGCAGAGGCAGTGAGGCAAGCCAACAACAGAATGAAAAAAGTAATGATTGATCTTTTCATCTTTATGTCTTCCTTATGTTAATTTTCCGTATGAATTTATGTATAGAGTCCTCCGTTGATGGAGATGACATCGCCAGTGATATATCCAGCCTTGTCGCTTGCGAGAAATCCTATGAGTTCTGCCACCTCTTCGGGCTTACCGAAGCGCTGGCTCGGTATGGTCTTCTTGAGCGTAGCCACATCCAGTCCGTCGGTCATGTCGGTCTCGATGAATCCCGGAGCCACGGCATTCACCGTGACATTCTTGCGTGCCACTTCCTGTGCCAAAGCCTTTGTGGCAGCTATGATGCCACCTTTGGCGGCAGAATAGTTGGTCTGACCGGGCAGTCCCTTCAGTCCGCTCACGCTGGCAAGGTTGATGATGCGGCCATACTTGTGCACGAGCATCTGCTGCAGGAGCGTCTGCGTGACATAATAGAAACCGTTGAGCGAGGTGTCGAGCACACTGTGCCAGTCCTGTTCGGGCATAAACATCATGATGTTGTCGCGACGTATGCCAGCATTGTTGACCAGCACCTCCACATAAGCGTCGGTATGTGCTGACTGCCATGCCTGCAGCACCTCCTTAGCCTTGTTGCCGTCGGCAACATCAAACTGCATTGTCTCTCCGTCGCCACCTGCATCGCGCACCATCTGCAGGGTGCGGTCAGCCTCCGTCTGGTTGCTCACATAGTTTATCAGCACATGGTAACCCATGGATGCCAGTTTTACGCATACCGCTCTGCCAATGCCACGGCTTCCGCCTGTCACCAGAGCATATCTTTTTTGTGTCATATCACTTGTCTTTATATATTTTATCGTCGTGTCGTTATGTTGTCAATATCTTCCAAATGATTTCTTTGCCTATGATGGCGGCGCATGTGTGCATGCTTGTCATCGTCACTCCGTGCACTCCATGGAGCATCAGGTTTTGTCCTGTCATATAGAGGTTAGCCACTGGTGTGCGTGGCGAGAGCATCGTCATGAGCGGATTGTGCCAGTCCTTGCGCATGCCGTAGGCGCTGCCCTCGGGAGTCAGCGTGTAGTCGTGCCAGGTGAGGGGCGTGGAGGTGTAGCACTTGTCGTAGGCTTTTATCTCGGGTATATATTGCGCCACCCTTTGGATGCACTTGTCGGCAAGGCGCGACTTCATCTCCTCATAGTCTTCACCTCGGTGCCCCACCCCACTGCCTTGCCATGCATCGCACTGACTCCAGTCCTGTGGCATGAGCAGGTCTATCTGGCGAGTGTAGTCGCTGCCGTCTTCGGGCACGCGGCAACTCACGAGCACGCCGTCCTTCTGACCGTCCCACACATCGGGGTTATGGTAGATGTAGTGGTTATGGTTGATATATGGCATCGTCTGCGGTTTGTATGTCAGCGCCACGGTAAACATGCCGAAGGTATTGGGGATGGACGACATGCGGCGGCGAAACACCTTCTTTATCTTCGTGCTCTCCTTCACCAAGTCGCAGGTCTGCGCAGGGTGGATGTCGCTTATGAAGATGTCTGCCTCATAGATCTCGCCATTGCCACAGCGGGCATAGCTCAATGTGCCGTCACGTTCCACCAGTTCGGTGACCTTCGCCCGGCAGATGATTTCTCCACCCATGGCGCGTATGCCACTTGCGAGACGGTCTACTATCTGCGAGGCATCGCCCTTGAGTCGCCAACTGCTCTCCACAAAACTGCTGTTGCCATGGAGAAAACTAAACAGGGGCAGAGTGTCGCGACGGAGTTCCATCTTGAGCGACGTACCGCTGAGTACATTCCTCAGCAGAGGGTCTTGGAATGTGTCCTCCAAGAACTGCCACGCTCCGGTGGTCAGCAAGGAACCCATATATTCCGGCAGCACGGCATCGGGCGAGAATGGTTGCACCTGCTCTGTCACAGAGTCTTTGAGTTGCTTCGTGTAGTGCATCAGTCCGATGCGCTCCTGCGGGAAGTCATCGGCAAGCCGATTGCAGAATTGCTCATAGCCTTGCGCGAGACTGAAACTGCGGTCACAGATGGTCACGCGGTCAAAGCAGTCCTTGTCCAACTGGTGCCAAGGCAGGTCGAGCAGTCCCATATACAGGAATGCGCTGTGCAGCGACTGACCCTCCTCGAGACCGCCCACATAGTGGAAACCAGTGTCAAAGGAAAGACCTTGCCGGCGGTAAGTCTGCAGACATCCTCCGGGCTGGATGCCCTGCTCGAGCACGAGTACACGTTTGCCCTGACGGGCGAGGATGTAGGCACACTCAAGACCGCCGAGTCCGCTACCTATTATAATAACGTCATATTTCATACGCTTCTTATTTCTTCTTCCTGTTCATCCAATACCACACGGCTGGTTGCATGACATATGACAGCACCACAGCCGAGACGAGTCCTGTCAGCGTGGAGAATCCCACCGACTTGATGGCAGGATGGCTGGCAAAGAGCATGGATGCCACGGTGACGATGAGGATGACGGCGCTGAAGAAGATGGCTGTCTTGTGATATGCCAGCATCTTGCCGGAGTCCTTGTCGTCGGTAAGTCCGTTCATCACGAATATGCTGTAGTCCACTCCGATACCGAAGATGAAGGTGGAGATGATGATGTTGACGAGATTAAACTTCATGTCAAACAGTGCCATCGCACCGAGCACTATCAGCCAACTGAGCAGTATGGGCATGAAGGCGAGCAGAGTCTTCTTGATGTTGCATCTGAAACTCAGCAGGAGCACCATGAAGACAAAAGCCATCGACACCCACTGCAGCACATTGAAGTCTTCATTCATGTTGACCAGTGTGTCGAGAGTATAATAATATGTGTCGAGCACCATCATGTGCGGTTGGTCGGCTATGGCTTGGCAGATGTGATAGTAGTCGCTGTGCTCATCGTGCACGCTGTCGTTGGCACAGCGCACGGATGTGAAGCAGAGGCAATCGCCGTTATACGACTGTTCCATGAGCGTGGACAGATATCCGTCAGGTATGATGCCTGCCTTATAGAGGGCATCGGGCTGATAGTCGCGCGTAGCCATGTCATAGAATGGAGCAAAGCCCTCGGCATTGAGTCCCGCCGTGGGAGCAGTCTGGGCTATCAACTGGCGCACACGTGAGAGGCGGTCTTCCGTCCAATATCGCTTCCATGCGTCGATGCGTTTCTGCTGCTCGGAGAGTGGCACGAATATCTTTTCCGTGTGGGTGTAGGTCTTCACCAGCCCTTTCTTTTGCAGGGAGTCGAGTTTGTGCTCCAGCACTGCAAAGTGGGATATAGCCTCCTCCATGGTCTTGCCCGAGGCGGCAAAATATTTCTGCTTGTCGCCAGTGTAGGTCTTCTCACGAAGCAGGTTTTCGGAATATGTCGTGATGTCGGCATTATAGCCAAGATTGTGCATGTCGGCATCAAACTGCGTGCCCTTCACCACATAGGCGCCGATGCATACGAGCGTCAGCACGGTGATGACTGCCAGCAAGGGTTTCTTGCTGTGGAAGGGATAGGCATTGATGCGGTCGATGAGAGCGAATGCCTTGTTGTCCTTCACATCTTCTTGCTCCTTGCCAAGCAGTTGGGGCAGATATATCAGACTGAAAGCAGTGGTGCCCAAGATGGCAAAGGCGGCAAAGAGTCCGAAGTCCTGCAGCAGGGCTGTATTGACAAAGATGAGACCGGTGAACGAACCTATGGTGGTGAGACATCCGAGGCACACGGGGCGCACCTGGTCGCGGAGCAACTGCTCCATGTCTCCCACATAGCGGTGATGGGTCATGACGTGAAGCACATAACTCATGGCCACGCCGAGGATGACGGCACCGATGCCAAGGGCGATGAGAGAGAACTGCCCCTTGATGAAATACATCATCGAGAGTCCGAAGAGTGTGCCGAATGCCACGGGTATGACGAGCAGGGGCAGGGTGCTCCATCTGCGAAAGCACACGAGCAGGAAGAGTATTGCCACGACGAGCGAACCGCCGATGGTGCTCACGAGGTCGCGCTTTATCTGACTGGCATTGTAGAATCCGCTTGCCGGTGTGCCGTGATAGCATATCTTCACATCGGGAGCGCTTACGGCAAACTCCTCTATCAGTTTATTGAGGTTCCGAAACAATATCGAACCCTGACCAGTATTAGTGGAAGAATATCGTGGAGTGATGAAAGCCACGCAGACGGTGGAGTCAGACACGAAGAAATGATTGTCGATAGTCTTGTATCCGCCCGTGCCACTTGCCATGAGCGGTTTCATCTGGCGGGCAAGGACATTGCGCAGACCTATAGGGTCAGACTGGATGAGTTCGGGATAAACCGAACCGAAATCTCCCATGAGGTCCGTCTTGTTTTGCTGCATCTGACGCGTCATGTGCTCCACGGTGAGGAGCGAGTCGAGGCTGGCATAGACCGTAGTGTCGATATATGCCGGGAGATGTTCGGAGAGGTAGTCGATGGCATCGGGCATGAGATCGTCGGACAGACTGTAGAACACGTCGCCGATGGCTTTCTTGTCCTCACCCTGACTACCGTCGCGTGCCTGAAGAGAGTCTACGAAAGCATCGCACACCTCGGCTATGCGGTCGGTAGAAGCGCCGTCCTTGCCCTCGAAGAGCAGGAATGTCTTGTCCTTGATGCGCAGATTGGCGAAAGCCAGTTTCATGCTGCCGTCCTCATTGCGCGAGGAAGGCATGAGTTTGTTGAGGTCTTCCTCAAGGTGTATCTGCGAGGAGAAATAGCCAAACAGGGCAAAGAGCACAATCATCGAACTCCAGAAAGCAAGGCGATGATGGCGAAAGTAGCGGTAGATGTATATGCAGAGTCTTGTCATATAGTCATCTCTCCTTTATATTCCAAGTATATGTTGTCGCTGTCGCTGACGGTGGCCTTCACGGTGAAGGACTGATCGGTGGCAGTGAGTATTTCCATCTTTATGTCAACCTCGGGGCATTCTGCTGGTGTCATCAATGTGACGAAGCGACACTGGCTGACCACTGGTTGGTGAAGGGACTTGCCGAGAAATGTCTCTGCGCACTCCCTTATCATCTGCATCGTGCAGACTCCAGGGCAAACGGGATTGCCGGGGAAATGTCCGCGATAGACATCGCAGTCGGGAAGCAATGCCACGCGGAATGTGACTGATGTCTCGCTGTGCCGGCTACGACTGAGCACCTTATAGTAATTATTCTCGAGTATCATCGCTTTATGAATATTTTCATCTTCGTGTCGGCCACGAGTGTGCTGTCAGTCGTCACCTCTGCCGACTTGTCGCTGACGAGGAATGTCTGGGCTGTCAAGAGCGTGACGCCATTGACCTCCACTCCCATGCTGACCACCGTGTGAAGGCAATCGCCCGCCACAGGTCTATGATAGCAACGGAATTTCTTCACCTCACCGATATAGCCCAATGGCGGATGGGTGGCTCCTGCGCTGACGGCTTTATAGCCAGCGAAGGCAGATGCCGACTGGGCTATATGCTCTATGATGCCGCTTTCATCCATCATGCCGTCAGAGGCGAGGAAGAAATTGTCAGGACGGATGGTGAGGCAGGTATGCGCCTGCTCACCATCTGTAGAGAGCAACTCGTCCACCATGAGTATCGGACTACGCTGTGGGATGAGTTGTGTGATAGTCATTTGCTCCATTTATTCCTTTGGAAGATGAGTCTCGATGTAGTCATACAGATTATTGAAAGTCTGTATATTCTTCAGTTCTGCTGCAGGAATCACCACCTTGTAGTTCTGCTGCACCAGTGCGATGAGGTCTACGAGGCTCAGGCTGTCGAGGCTGAGAGTGTCCTTGATGTTAGCCTCAGCGTCGAAGTTGGAGTTGTCCATGTCAAACTCATCTGCCAAGAGGCTGTTTACGTGTTCTACGATTTCATTACGTGTCATCATTCTGTCTGTTGTTATTTAGTTATTGATCAATTAATCATTGGTAGGGCCTATAAATTCCCACCTATATATTCTTTATTATAAGTGTGGAGTTGGTACCTCCGAATCCGAAGGAATTGGAGAGGAACATGTCGAAGTGAGTCTTCTTCAGTTCGGGCAACACATGGATGCAGGCTGTATCCTCATCAGGATTCTCGAAGTTGAGGTTTGGAGCGATGAAGTCATTCTTCATCATCAGCAGCGAATAGATGATCTCGCTGGCTCCTGCCATCCACATCTCGTGACCTGTCTGGCTCTTGGTGGAGGTGACTGGCACATTGCGCTCACCGAAGATGCGCGCTATGGCCTGTGCCTCGCGTGCATCGCCGATATGGGTAGACGTGGCATGTGCATTGATATATCCTATCTGGTCGGGAGTCACCTGCGCATCCTTCAGACATAGTTCGAGCGAGCGGGCAGGACCGTCTACATTAGGCGTGGAGATATGATCGCCATTGCCTGAGAATCCCCAGCCCACGACCTCGGCGAGGATAGGCGCTCCACGCTTCACAGCATGCTCATACTCCTCGAGGATGACTGTTGCAGCACCGCCTCCAGGCACGAGTCCGTCGCGGTCGCGGTCGAATGGTCGGCTTGCCTTGGTAGGCTCATTCTCACGCACGGAGAATGACTGTATGCCGTCGAAGGCTGCCACGCTATACATATTGTTTTCCTGTGCACCACCACATACCACGCAGTCTTGCAGTCCGTTGCGGATGAGCAATGCGCCGAGACCTATAGACTGAGAGCCTGACGCACATGCCGCAGAGGCTGTGAGGTTGATGCCGCGCAACTTGAAGAGGCAGGCCAGGTTCATCGTCACTGTGGAGTTCATCGACTGGAAGATGGATCCGCTGCCGCAAGCCACGGTGTTGCCAAACTCGCGAAACTTGTCAAGGGCGTGCATCGTAGCCTCAGCCACAGAGTCATTGCCATAGACGAGTCCCACCTCATGCTGTGCTATGTAGTCGGCATCAAGGCGGGCATTCTCCAGCGCCTGCTTGGTGGCCATATAGGCATACTGTGCCTCCTCAGGCATGAAGTTGCGCTGATTGCGGGGCACAAAAGGTTTCAGATTAGGCACAGGCACATTGGCACAAAGTGGCGAACGGAAACCGGCATCCTTGCGCTCCTGACTGAAGATGATGCCACTGCGTCCTGCATAGAGGGAATCGCGCACCTCGTCGAGGGTTACTCCCAGACAAGACCAGATGCCCATACCTGTAATTACTACTCTTTTCATTATTCTGTCGTTATTAAGGCGTGCTCTATAAATAGCACGCATAGTTTAAAACTCTTATCTATTATTAGGAGGTACGGCGCCCTCGCCGTACCACAGACACACTTACGAAAGTTTCTTGGTATAGCAACGGCGTCGCTTCACCGTCTTGGGATTAAGTGGCTTCCACTGCGAGAGTTCCTTCACATTGGTTTCCAGTTGCGGTCCTGTTTCTGCCCAAGTGTAGCCCAACCTATTATATATAGGTATGAGGTCATTGAAAAAAAGGGCGTTGACACCCAGTCCCTGATAGTCGGGATGCACACCGATGAGCATCAGTTCGGCTTTGCCCTCGTGTTTCCACTTCAATGACTTCAGTATGTGATACCATCCGAAAGGAAACAGCCTTCCCTTAGACTTGCGCAGAGCATTTGACAGACTACCCATTGTGATGCCTACGCCAATGAGGCGACCGTCGCCATCCTCCACTGCCGACACGAGATTGAGATCTATCAGCGGGATGTATCTGTTGACAAAGGCATCTATCTGTTTGTCGGTAAAGGCGGAATAGCCAAACAGTGGGGAATAGGCAAGATTGAGCAAATCGAAGACGCGTTTGCCATAGCCTTCCTTCATTATCTCCCTCCTGGTGAGTTTCTTCACATGAAGACCAAACATCTGCTGGGAGAGTTTTGCCACGCGGGCATATCTCTCGGGCACTTCCTTTGGGATGTCTATCTGTATCTGGAGCCAGTCGGCTTCTTTCTGGAAGCCCAACTGTTCCATATGTCGTGGGTAATACTCATGATTGTAGATGGAAATCATCGATCCCGTCATGTCGAAATCTTCCACGAGCATGCCTTCCTTCTCGAAGTCGGTGATGCCCATTGGTCCCTGGATGTCGGTCATGCCATGCGCCTTGCCCCACTCCTCCACAGCATGGAGGAGAGCGGAGGATACGTCGATGTCGTCAACAAACTCTATCAGACCGAAGCGCACATTACGGGTATCCCATTTCTCATTGGCGTTGCGATTGATAATGCCGGCTATACGGCCCACGCACTTGCCGTCTTCGTCATAAGCGACAAAGGGTTGCATCTCGGAATATTCGAGTCCGGGATTCTTCTTCGGGTCGAATGTCTCACGGACATCCATGTCTAAATCGGGAACATATTGTGGCGTATTGCGGTAGAGATAATGAGGCAATTGCACGAAATCATCCATCTCACGATTTGTAGCCACTGCTTTTACTGTTACTTTTTTCATTACTTTTTCATCGTATGCCACTAACGGCATGCAAAAGTAACAATATACAGAAAAAGGCAAAGCCACAATTTTGCCTTAAAAGTGTTCTATATTGCTACCACATCTTAACAATAAGAACAATAGAACATATTACATGACTTTTCGTTGGTAGTTTTTGCCTACCAGAAGAGACGCAACCAACAGATGGTGTAGGTGTAAACGTCGAGCCAGAATGTCTCGTGAATAAACTGGTGCACCTTTGGCGGGCAGAGCACGTCGGTGGGCAGGATGCAGAAGTTGACAAACAACAGCCAAAACAATACCCAGTCCACACGTGTCCTTTTTGGCTGTAGCCAGAATGCCAGCAGATAACCTGTGATAGCTATGAGATAGGTGTGAGTCTCGGGGCAACCGCTGAAGAGTATGACATATCCCATCAGCATGGCAAGACATTGCGTGCGGAAGCGCAGTTCGCCCCAATCCTTGTGGCGCACGAAAAACCATACGGCCATGATTACAAGCACCAGTCCCTGCACTATCATACTGTTTGGCAACAATAGCCACTTCAGTCCACGGGCATAGAGCAGTCCTACATAGTCCACGGCACTATTGTGAGTATTGAGTATCGAAGCCATATCACCATAGAGCGACAGCGGATTATCAAAGTTGGGATTAAGCAGTGGCAATGCCATCATTATGGCTCCGCTAAGTATGCCGATACCGATATTGCGCCACGGTTTGGCATACATCAGCAGCATGGCAAGTTCGACGGCTCCATATATCTTCGTAGATGCCGACAGCATGATGAGCAATGCCGCCCAATGCCCTTTGCCTCGCTCCATCAGCGAGAAGGCGAAGATGAAGAGATAGCACACCACCGTGTTGTATTGATAACAGAAGATGGCTTGCAGGAGCAAGGGAAGAAGGAAGAGGAATATGCGGTGCTTATATGCGTCAAACTGCTTCGGCAATGTCTTTATGGACAATGCGAAGAGGCTGTAGTTGCCTAAGTTCCACACGAAAGGTCCGAGCCACCAGGGCATGAGCAAGACTGGAGAGAGCAAGACGCAGAATGCCGGAGGATAGAGAAAATAGCGCCCGTGCTGCTCCACGAAGGACATGGTGTAAGGGGTCACTCCCTCCCAAAACATGCGCGTGGCATCGGAATAAACAATATAGTTGGCATCACGTCCACGTGACACTTCCAGGGCTGTGGCTATTACGGCAATAAGCATGCCAAACCAGAATACGCATTTCGGACTCTTCCAAAACGCCATGAATTTCTGCATCATCATCTTGTTTCCTTATTATTCTCCTTATTATATATTTCTGTCAGCGACATGGCATCCGTCTCCACTTCTGCGGCAACATATACGGGACGTTGCTTTGACTCATTGAATATCTTGCCGAGATATTCGCCTATGATGCCGAGCGACATCAACTGCACTCCGCCGAGGAAGAGTATCACGGTCATCAATGTGGGATAGCCCTGCACGGGGTCGCCATACATCCATGTGTTTACCAATGTGTAGCACATGAATACGAATGCTACGAGCGACACTATGAGACCGAGGAATGCTGACCACTTCAGTGGGGCTACGGTAAACGATGTTATGCCCTCCACTGCCAGATGCAGCAGACTCCACAGGTTCATGTGCGACTCACCTCCCACACGGTCTTGTGTCTCAAATTCCACTCCGCACTTCTCAAAACCTATCCAGGCATACATTCCCTTTGTGTAGCGCTCGCTCTCGCGCAACTGACGCAAGACAGCGATACACGACTTGTCCAAAAGTCTGAAGTCGCCCACATTGGGAAGTATGTCATAGCGTGCCGTACGTTGCATCATATTATAGAACAGCAGCGAGAATTGTTTTCTTAGCCATGGTTCCTTGCCACGGGTAAGGCGCTTGCCATAGACATCCTTATAGCCCTCTTCCCATTTCTCGAGCATCTGCGGTATCACATATGGCGGATGCTGCAAGTCAGCATCCATGATGACGGTGCAGTCGCCCGAAGCATGGTCAAAACCAGCCAGCATGGCGCACTCCTTACCGAAGTTGCGCGACAGGTTGACATATCCCACGCGGCCGTCCTTGGCGCGCAGTGTCTTGATAATCTCCATAGTGCGGTCCTTACTGCCGTCATTGACCATCAGTATCTCCCAGTCATAGGCAGCATTGTCGTCCATGAGTTTCTTCAGGGCTTCATAGAGTGGATGGAGCGAGTCTTGCTCGTTGTAGCACGGTATGAGGATTGTAACTTTCTTCTTGCTTGTGTCTTGGCTCATCTTTCGTAAAAAATGTCTATTGCGCCTTGCCTGCCAATGAGGCAAGTTCTGCTATTTTCTGTTGGGCAAACGGTGTGTAGGTGGTAAACTCCGCCCCTGTCTTCTTAAGCGTCTTTATCAGTCGGTCCAAGCGGTGCAGGAGTTCGTCGCCACAGTTCATTCGGATTATCCCTTGCACTTTCCACTCGGGGTGTCCTTTCAGTTGATAAAACTCCCATGGGTGCATATAGGTGGTGAAATATCCGTCATGCTTGAGCGTGCGGCGTATCATCCAGTGATAGAGACATGGCGGCAGCACATGGTTGGCTAACCAGAACAAAGGGAAGCGCACCAATGGTGTCACCGAGGCTGGTATCTGCAGCACTCCATCCTTCATGAAGCATGTGCGCGGCATATCCAGATGCATGTATCTGCCAGGGATGAAAGCGGGATTGAGCGAGGAGTTATATATCATGCCGACCTCACGTATCTTGTCGTTGGAAACGGCAAACATGCGCGGTTGGCGATAACCATAGACCTTTACACCTGTCACCTTCTCCACGATTCTCTTAGAGTTCTCCACGTCGGTCTCTTTGGGCACAAAATGGTCTACGCCGTGGCATGCCACCTCATGTCCCTCGTCCATGATGCGCTGCATCACGTCGGGAGCATTCTCTGCGAAGTTTGCCGTGCAGAAGAATGTCGACTTGACGCCATTCTCTTTCAGGCAGTCAAGTATGCGGTTGGTGCCATACACCGACACCTTCATCCCTTCCGCCAAAGAGATCTCCACGCCATGCTCACGTGGCAAATCAAATTCCTCTGTATCGAAACTCAATAGTATCTTGCCCATATTTTTCTTTCTCTTTATCAGCAGTCTATGAATATGACTTATGCAAAATTACAAAACATTTCTTTATTTCCCGTTCTTTCTTACTTCCAGATCATCATAGAGTTTCTGCAGATATGCCTGCGACTTTTCTATGAGGGTGGCGCTATCGTTGCCACGACGCGTTATCGCAGACCTGGAGACATTGTCATAATAGACGAAGGTGCTGTCCTGCACCATTCCCATGGCATCGGGTATGGTGAAGAAGGCGAAGTGGGGCGCCTGCTCATCAAAGAGATCTTTGGAATAGAGGAAGTCTGCATGGTCCTTACCCATCATGCCGAGCACGGTGGCACAGATGTCTATCTGCGAACCGCATGTCGACACTTGCTGCGGTTTGGCTACAGGACCGCCAAGCATGATGAGTGGCAGTTCGTAGCGCCAAAGTTGCGTGTTGTCGATATTGTCAGGGTAAGCGCCAAGATGGTCGGGCACTATGACGATGATGGTATTCTGCCAGCAAGGCAACGACTTCAAGTTCTCAATAAACTTGCCGAGGCAATGGTCGGCATAGGAGAAGGCATTGAGTGCCGGGTCGGAAAGTTTCTTATAATTGGGCACATCAAAGGGCTCATGGCTGCTGCCCGTCATTACACCTTTATAGAATGGGGCATTGCTCTTCGCCGTTTCCGCCTTTATGTCATCGAGCACACGGTCGAAGAGCGGTCCGTCTGCCACTCCCCATTTGCCTGTCACATATTTGCTTGGGAAGTCATGCTGGTCGGTGAGTTTCTCAAAACCAGTACCTATGATATATGAGCGCATATTGCTATAGCCGGCATCACCGCCATAATAGAAATGTGTGTCGTAGTCACCCTTGCCCAGACTGCGCGCCAATGACGGCAAGGAGGTGCTGATGTGCGGCTGGTCCATGACGCTCATCGTGGGTTGTGCGGGAAGGCCACTGAATACGGAGACGATGGCACGGTCGGTGCGGAAACTGTTAGCATAGAAGTTGGTGAAATATATGCCCTCGCGTGAGTAGCGCTCCAAGTTGGGCACTACTCCCTTGACATGCCCGCTCTCCTGCATTATATATTTCGAGAAACTCTCCAGGCATATCACGATGACATTATAGTCATGCTTTTCAGCGTCATGACGCAGATGGGTGCATGTCATTCCGTCAAAGACCTTCTGCGCCTCTCGGTCATCCATAAACCTGTAGCGTGAACCGATGTTCTCGGTATGCATGACAGACTCGAAGAAACTGAACATGGGGTTCACGGCAGCATGATTGAGTCTGGTGTTTGTAGAGTAGTAGACATTGCCCGTATGGTTTACAGCCGTGGAGAATCCTCCGCGTATGGGGATTATCAGGGCTACCGTACAAAGAAGCATTACGGCAGACATGATGGCTCTTCTCGCATTGCTTACATCATCTGCCACAAAAGCCTTACGCCCCATCTTGACAAAAGCAACATATATGCAAAATGCCACTGCCAGCATGGCCATTGGCAAGAAGATGGTCTGCAGCAAGGTCATGCTCGCCAGCGTGTCAGTGGGCGATGTCTTCAGATAGAGCAGCGGAGTGTTGTCCAATGGGAATCCCCAGTAGCCGTAAAGGGCGATATTTGTGACGAGGATTATCGCCGAAGCCAATGCGGCGAAGGCAAACCAAGCGCGCCACAATATGCTCACTGCCTTGCACTTGGTCCATAGTGACAAGATGAGGATTAAGGCAGGCACTACAGAGAGATAACCCGCCATGGCAAAGTCGAGCGGCAATCCATGCCACATGACTGCGAGATAGTCGCCGATGCCGGGACTGGGTATGAGGTTGCTATGGATAGCGAGGAATAACACCTTGCTGAGCATCCCTATCACCGTCCATAGCAGGAACATCTTTATGAAAGTCTTTATCTGTTTCACCTTGAGTGCATATTTGCCAAATGATTAATTTTACGCAAAATTACACTTATCCGCGGTTACCGCCAAATATATCATTACTTTTTAGTTTTTTGCTTGCGAGTAGTAATCATAGTAGGCGAAGCGTCACCGCTTTGCCCAGTTACTAACGGGATAGTCGTTAGTGGACTGGTACGGCGAGGGCGCCGTACCTCCTGATATTACCAGCAAGGTATTGATGTTAATTTCACGAAAGAAAATTGCGGATATCCGCAAAAATCTTTCGCGA
>CAVKNF010000053.1:0-14771 GCA_963657415.1 bacterium
CCAACAAACCCTCGACGATGTCGTTGTCGTGGCTTACGGTACACAGAAGCGTTCTTCATTTACCGGTTCTGCCGGAGAGATGAAGTCTGAAGAGATTGCCAAACACATTGTTTCTAACGCAACTCAGGCTTTGTCGGGTAGTGTGGCTGGTGTGCAGCTCGAGACCTCAAGCGGTGAGCCAGGTGCTACACCAAAGATTCGCATCCGTGGTGTCGGTTCGATGAACGCCAGCACTGATCCTCTTTATATTGTTGACGGTGCTCCTTTTGATGGAGATATCGCTGCCATCAACCCTGCCGACATCCAGGAGATGACAGTCTTGAAGGATGCCGCTTCTGCAGCTATCTATGGTGCCCGCGGTTCCAATGGTGTGGTAATCATCACTACAAAGAAAAGCCGTGGCGCAGGTGCAGCTCGCGTCACTCTCGATGTGAAACTCGGTTCTAACCATCGTGAGGTGCCTCGCTATGACGTGATTACCGATCCAGGTCAGTATTACGAGACTTGGTTCAAGGCCATGTATAATTCTAAGTTCCTTCATGGCAGCAACTCGCAGGACGCATTCAACTATGCCACAGCAAACCTCTTCGACGAGTCTAACGGTGGTCTTGGATACCTCGTTTACACCGTGCCTGCTGGCGAGAATCTCATCGGTACCAACTTCAAGATCAATCCTAACGCTACACTCGGCTACTCCGACGGACAATACACATATACGCCTGACGATTACTACGATGCAATCAACAACTCTGCATTCCGTCAGGAGTATAACCTTGGTTTGAACGGTAGTTCTGACAAGGTGTCTTACTATAGCAACCTCGGTTACTTGAAGGACGGCGGTTCGGTGAAGAACTCCAACTTCGAGCGTTTCACCGCGCGCAGCAATGTGGAGTATCAGGCTAAGAGCTGGCTCAAGTTTGCCTCTAACCTCGACTACACCCACATCAAGACTCAGCGTCCGTCTTTCGATGCTGACACATATGGATCAAGCGATAACCTCTATGACTTGGCCAACAAGATAGCACCTATCTATCCAATGTATGTGCGTGATGCAGACGGAAATATTGTGAAAAATGCTATTGGCGGTCCTACATACGACATGAACCAGACCAACTTCAAGCGTCCTGCCATAACTGGTAACGCTATGGCCAATAACGAGTATGACAAGAAGAACGCTGACTTCGACCAGTTCCGTGGCAACTGGGTGATGACTGTCACTCCTGTGGATGGTCTGAATCTCGCTGCCAACTTCACGATGTACAGCCGCATGGGTCAGTATAACTACCTCTATAGCCGCTACGCTACAGCAGCAAGTATAGACGGTCAGGCTTATGTACAGACCACTCGCAACTTCTCTACCAACCAGATTTACACAGCCAACTACGACAAGGAGTTTGGCAAGCATGCCATCAACCTCCTCGCAGGTTATGAGCACTATTATTATAAGGAGTCGGTGCTCTATGGAAAAAACGACCATCTCTTCGATCCTTTTATCGCTGAGCTTGGTAATGCCTATGGACGCTCCAACATGAAAGTAAACTCCTACACAGACCGCTTGGTGCGTGACGGATATTTCTTCCGTGGCGACTACAACTACGACGAGCGCTACTTCGGTGAGGTTTCTCTCCGCCGTGACGGTAGCTCCATCTTCGCCCCTGGTCATCGTTGGGGTACTTTCTGGTCAGCATCATTGGGATGGCAGATCAACAAGGAGAAATGGTTTAAGGCTGACTGGGTAAACCTCTTGAAACTCAAGTTGAGCTATGGTGTGCAGGGTAACGACAACATGGACTCAGGTTCAAACCTTACACGCGACAACTTCCGTTTCCATCCTTGGTCAGACTACTATCAGATTTCCTATACCGAGGGTTCTGACGGTGAGCAGGGCACTTATAGTTCAGTACAGGTGTTCCGTGGCAACTCCGAACTGACATGGGAGAAGAGCGGTGAGTGGAACTTTGGTGTAGACTTCGCTTTGTTCAACAACCGTTTGACAGGTACCATTGACTACTTCCACAAGACTACCAAAGATTTGCTTTACATGAAGACCCTCCCATTGTCTTCAGGTTCTGCAGTGGCTTCTTATCCTGCTAACGTGGGTGAGATGGTAAATAAGGGTATTGAGTTCTCTGTCAACGGCGACATCATCAAGACACGCAGCGTCACATTGAGCGGTAACCTCAACCTCACTCACTTCAAGAACAAGATCACCGACCTCGACGCGAGCGTCAAGGAGAACGGTATCAAGACTGGAAGCACAATTCTCCGCATAGGTGGAAGCATCTATGAGGCTTACATGCTCAAGTCGGCAGGCGTTGACAAGACAAACGGTCAGCCACTTTTCTATAAGGATGTGACAGACGACGATGGCAACGTAACTGGTCAGACCACTACAAACGACGCTGCCTCAGCAACCCAGTATGACCTTGGCGACGTGAACCCTTCGGTATACGGTGGTTTCGGATTTAACTTCGCGTGGACTCCTGAGAAACTCGGAACACTCGATTTCGGATTCCAGTTCGCATTCCAACTTGGCGGTAAGGTGTATGACGGTATGTACCAGCAGTATATGACCGTGGTTGGCAACGGTGGTCAGACCCTGCACAAGGACGTGCTCAAGGGTTGGGACGCTGTGACCAATCCTGACAGCAACATCCCAGTGCTGTCATCGCTCGCTGCTGACGCCGGCGCCCTTGGTCAGACCTCTGTGGACACTTATCTGACGAGCTCCAACTATCTCAACCTCAACAACGTGTCGTTGGGTTACACTTTCCCAAAGCAGTTCGTGCAGCGCATGTATATGAACAACATCCGCATGTATGTTACAGCAGAAAACCTCTTCCTTATCAGTGCACGCAAGGGTCTTGACCCACGTACCTACATGGGTGTAGGTGGCTACACCTCAGGTGCAGCCCTCATCGGTGGTGGCGGTTACCCAGCAATGCGCTCAATAACAGCTGGCATACAAGTGACATTCTAAGAAAACGACGTTTGTTCGTTGCTCAGGATTCAGTTCCAGGGCGACACTAAAAATAAGAATTACAAATGAAGAAAAACAAGATATACTTGCTCATTGCATCTGCCTCGATATTAATGTTGTCGGCATGCAATGACCTCAACGAGCAGGAATATGAGGGAAACAAATATTTGTCTGCCGACCAGCGCCTTACCACCAATGAAGTGATTCCTGAACGTGTGAAGGCTACCTATGATGGTATGTTCAACTACATTGGCAAGGGTGGCACCAGCGGTCTTTCCAAAGGTCAGCGCTCCGACGACTTCGGTCTCGTGATGGCGCTTATGGCTGGCGATATAGAGGGTGCCGACGCATCTTGCGCCGACAACAACTACAACTGGTTCTCAGTGTGCGACGAACTGTCTTCGCGCAATGCCAACTATGCCAACCCTTACATCCGCTATTCCACTCCTTACAAGCAGATTGGTGTTGCCAACTCAGTGATAAACTCTTATCCTGCAGATACGGAGGACAAGACGGCTATCAACTATATAGCTTCAGCCAAGACTATCCGTGCCTTTGACTACATGATGCTGGCTCCTTATTTCCAGTTTGGTTATGCTACTGCTGCCGACCAGCCTTGTGTGCCTCTGCTTTCCGACAGCGTGGATGCCACACACAATTCTCGCGCTACTGTGAAGGAAGTGTATGAAGTCATACTTAACGACCTCAACTATGCTGTGGAGCATCTTGACGCAAACCGTTCAAACAAGCAATACATCAATGTGGACGTGGCTACAGGCCTGCGTGCCCGTGCCTACCTTGCTATGGGCAAATGGGCTGAGGCTGCTGCCGATGCAGAGACTGTTATTAACAGTGGACGTTACACTCCAGCCACAATCGATGAGGTCAGTGAACCAGGCTTCGATGATGTGACATCAGGTGATGGTCATGGCTGGATTTGGGCTGTGCTGCGTACTGAGGCTGACGCACTGGAAAATAGTGGATACGGTAACTACCAGACCTCTGCAGCCTGGAACTGCGCTTTCACTGGCGACGGTTACTCTGCTGCTACAGGCAACACTCCTGTCATCAATCAGCTCCTTTATGACAAGATTCCTGCCACCGACGTGCGCAAGGGATGGTGGATTGACGCTGATAAGCATTCTCCAAACTGGGCAAACCTCTCATGGACCGATCCTTCGACTGGCGATGTAGCCACAGGCGACGAGATTGCCGACTTTACTACGAGTGACGGTAGTAAGGTGGCTCTTGAACCTTACACCAACATCAAGTTTGGTATGAAGAACGGCGTGGGCAACACCATAAACAAGAACGACTTCCCTTTGATGCGTATCGAGGAGATGTATCTCATCGCTGCCGAGGGTTACGCCAAGAGCGGTAACGAGGCAAAGGCGCGCGAGATTCTCTCAGACTTTGTGAAGACATATCGTGACCCAAGTTACGACATCAATGGTCGAAACCTGACTCTTGCTGACGAAATATGGTTCCAGCGTCGTGTGGAACTTTGGGGTGAGGGCTTCTTCACTGCAGATGCAAAGCGTCTTGGCAAGCCTATCGTACGTTTCCATCAGGGCAAGGAAAATAACTTCCCTAACGCTTACCAGTTTAACGTTGCTGCCGATGACGGATGGCTCAACATGCGTTTCCCACAGAGCGAGAAGGACAACAACCTCAGCATCGTGGACAACACTGGTGGCTCGCTGCCTGTGGCAGGTCAGAACGGCAACTTGCGTGACGGTGTGACCGACTAATAAAAAGTAATGGTGGGGAGTTAATAGCCCCACCAATAATATTAAAACAAGACAAATCATGAGAATAGATAAATTATTTGTTGTCGGTGCGATGCTCCTCGGTGCTTTCGCTGTATCGTCTTGCGGAGACAACGATAGCTACAAGGCGGATGATCCTGTAGGAGAGAACAATGTGACGTTCCAATATTATACTGACCCCGTGATGAAAAAGACGGAAACCACATTTGATGTGGTGCTCAACCGTCACACCACTTCAGGTACTCTCAGTGTGCCTTTGGAGTTGGTCAGCGTGCCAGAGGGATGGACAGTCCCTGAGACTGCAGAGTTTGCTGCAGGTGAATCGCTGGCAACTATCACAGTGACTCCTTCATCAGACATAGCATTTAATAAGGATTATCATTTTGATATCCGTATCCCAGAGAGTTATACCAACCCTTACAAGCAGAATGACGGTGAAATAAACACCTTTATCGTGACTGTTGTGAAGGAAGACTACGAGCCATTTGCTACTGGTACTTATACCACTGGAACTTATGATGATGGCGGTTACTTTTTCTCCTTGGTATATAGTGGTTTAAAGTGGCCAGTGACGATAGAGTATTCATCATCTCTTGACATCTATCGCATCAAAGATATGTTGCAGCCTGTTGAAGGAGTGGGAGGTTATAACTTCTACTTCAAGTGGAACAAGGAGAAAGACGAGAACCAGAGTTTCACATTGTGCGCATCAGATGGTAGCAAGGCGACAAAGTTAGAGGCTGGATTTGAATATTACTCTTATGGTATGGTAAGTTGTAATTGGTCTGCTGCTACGAACAATCCGGCAGATTATGTTGACGAAGCCAACGAAACTGGTTTCGGTGGTTACCTGGCTTCTGAAAATATGTTTGTGTTGCCTTGGACATTCACAGTGTCTGCAGGTTCGATTGTTGATGGCAACGACTTTATACGCAATATAGAGTTTGCAGAATAATTCTGCAGACACACTATAAAAATATAAATCGAGGGGATGCACCGTAATGGAGTGCATCCCCTCGATTGGTTTTCTTGGTGTAAGTTTTGTGTTTACTTGAATAGGTCTTCCATTGTGATTACACTTTGTACTCGTCCTGAATATTCATTAAATTTTAGACCGTATGTAGTTACAAGTGTCAAATGTAAAGAGCTCTTGCATTTCGTTTCTTCCATGAACGTACTGAGCTTATTGCGGAGAATCTTATCATAAGCGTTATTTATGGAGAAATCATCATCACAGAATTTCATTTCACAGATATTGATGATATGGTCAGCACGGCTGATTACCATGTCGATTTGCGCACCATCTTTCTCCTTGCGACTTTGCCAAGGATAAGCCTCCGTTTGTACTCCGCTAATGCCAAGAGCTTGTTTGATTTGGTACAAGTGGCAAAAGCAAAGTGTCTCAAAGGTGAATCCTCGCCATGCTGTTAATGTCGGTGTAAGTAGGTTGTCTTGCCAGAAACGCGGATTAGTGGTCTTCTTGCCATCTATAAAAGAGAGATAAAACTTGGTGTAGAAATCAGTGAGTCGATAGTAAACTTCTCTTTTGGGATAACCATATTTTACATAGGATGTGATGAAGTCGCTTACCTCGAGGGCTTTCAAAGTTGCTGACAAACCTCCTCCACTAGGTAACTTAATCGCTTCCAAGATTTCCTTTCTTGTGTATCCCTGTCGTTTCTTAGATAAAAGTCGCACTATCTTCTTGCAATCTTCTGCATTGGTGAATAGAGAAGAGTATAGACGGTCAAACTCAAAGTTTAATTTGGCATTTGGCTCGAAGAAGAGACGGTCAATGTTTTGTGCAAGACTTTTGCCTTTCTGGAGCATGGATATATAATAAGGTATGCCTCCAGTCGCCATGTAGCATTGTATTTGGTCAATTTTTGACATGACGATATCGTTAGACTTGTAATAGCTCTCGCATTCTCCAAGCGTAAATGGACGCAATTTGATTTCGTCGGTGGTGCGATCATACAATCCTCCTTTGTTGTTGAGCAGTTTATCGGAAATCCAAGAGGTCGCAGACCCACACACAATGAGCATCAAGTTATCTCTACCTGCTCCCCATCCATTCCAAAAGTGTTCCAGAGCTGTGATAAAACCCGAGCGTGGAGTGTCTAACCATGGCAGTTCATCGATAAAGACAACCTGGCGTCTGGAGTTGTCTTGTTTCTCTAACAAAGTGATAAGCGCGTCAAACGCCTCAAACCAATTTTTGGGCAGGCTCTTGATGGTGCCGCCATAACGAATGAGACTGTTGCAGAAATTGTTAAGTTGTTGCTCTAACAATTTCTCTCCACCAAGTTCGTATGGCGATAGTCCTGTATGGTAAAAACTGAACTTGTCACTGAACAATTCTCTTACGAGAAAAGTCTTTCCAACTCGTCTTCTACCATATACTACAGCAAATATAGGCTTGTTAGTTTGATATAGAGCCATTAATTCTTTGATTTCTTGGCTTCTACCTATGATTTTTTGCGACATAACATTAGTGCTATTTTGCCGCAAAGATACAAAAAATACCATTTCGGGCAAAATTACCAAGTCTTATTTTGCCCGAAATGGACAAAATGGCACGCTTCGGGCAAAATAAGCCCTTGGTAGGTACAGCGAGGACGGAAGGCACCTACTATATAAATGGATGATTACACTATCGGCAGGGAGATACCGTTGATCTTCTGATAGATGTCGAGGGCATAGACGTCGGTCATGCCTGATATGTAGTCGATGACGGCGAGGATGCGAGTGTCAAGGTTGTCAGAATGGATGTCATATTGGTTTGACACGCGGTTGATGAGCTGTTGGGAGTAGAAGCGGTCGGGATGCACAGCGGCCTCGGTCATGACATTCATCAGAGTGTCCATGATGCGATAACCCGAGAGTTCGATATCGAGCACGGGTTTGCTGTTGTATATCTTCCCTCGTGCCACCTCTGTGCAACGGCGGTAAGCCTCGCGCGGTCCCTCGGCGATGTTGTCGATGAGGCTGCCCTTGAATGTGCCATCAAGAATCTCCTCTTCGTGGTCAACAAATGCAGTGGTGCAGAGGTTCACCAGTTTACCTATGGAGCAAGCGCGGAAATAGTTTATCTGCTCATTTCTGTCGGTGATGCACTCCTTGTCTATGCGCTGCATGATATGCTCCCTCTCGGTCTCGCTGAAGAATCCCAGCATCAGTCGGGATGCCTCCTCAAAACTAAGAATCTTCAGTTTGTAGGCATCCTCCAAGTCCATTATCTCATAGCAGATGTCATCTGCAGCCTCTACGAGATAAACCAGCGGATGACGTGCATAGCGAGGTGGTTCGCCGTCGGCAGAGAGTTTCTTTATACCAAGTTTTTCGGCAATCTTCTCATATATAGGACGCTCCTCGTCGAAGAAACCGAACTTCCCCTTTCCGCCTGCAGCCATCGACGAACAAGGATATTTTACTATTGATGCCAGAGTGGTGTAGGTCATATCGAAACCACCCTCGCGTCTGCCGCAGAAGCGATGTGCCAACAGGCGGAAGGCATTGGCGTTGCCCTCGAAATGAGTGATGTCCGACCATACCTCAGGTTTGAGTTTTTCCTGCAGAAACGCGCCCTCACCCTCGGTGAAGAATGTCTGCATGGCCTTTTCGCCTGAATGTCCGAAAGGCGGGTTGCCCATGTCGTGGGCGAGACAAGCGGTAGCCACGATGGTGCCGATTTCCTCAAACAGGCTTCCTGCCAGTTCGGGACGTCGCTTTATGATGGCCTTTGCCGAGTCATTGCCAAGCGACATACCAACCGATGCCACCTCAAGAGAATGCGTGAGTCGATTGTGCACGAAGATGCTGCCCGGCAGAGGAAACACCTGAGTCTTGTTTTGCAACCGTCTGAACGGGGCCGAGAATATCAATCGGTCGTAGTCGCGCTTAAACTCAGAGCGGTCATCATGACGCTCGCTGTGACGGCTTTCCTGTCCAAGCCTGATATTGGAAATCAATTCTTGCCATTTCATGTCGCAAAAATACTAAATTTTATCTTATGCCACATTAATATTCAATTGAAAAGTAGTACTTTTGCATGTATTATATACATATTATATCATATATGATAAAGGTAAACATCGTAAATACCGGACGCCAGCAACTGCCGGCATATGCCACAGAGCAGAGCGCCGGTATGGATATCCGTGCTAATATAGATGCTCCCATCGTGCTCCATCCTATGGAGCGCAAACTTATCTCTACGGGACTTAAGATTGCCTTGCCGGCAGGTTATGAGTGCCAGGTGCGCCCTCGCTCGGGACTTGCTCTGAAGCATGGCATAACGGTGCTCAATGCTCCAGGCACCATCGATGCCGACTATAGAGGTGAACTCGGGGTGTTGCTGATAAACCTCTCCAATGAAGACTTTGTGGTGAATGACGGCGAGCGCATAGCTCAACTCGTCTTCGCCAAGCATGAGCAGTGCGAGTTTGTGGAGGTGGAAGTACTCGATGAGACAGAGCGCGGAGCAGGGGGCTACGGCCATACAGGAGTGAAATGATGAGAAGAAGGAAGGCGTTGTTGTGGTTGTGTGTGCTGGCGGCGCTTGTGGTGTCGTCGTGCGGAAGCATGCGCTCTACACGTCAGAGTAAGACGGTGGCGCTGCACGAACCCGATGCCACATACAACTACTATTACCTTGAGGCACTGCGCCTGCAAAACAAGGGCGACTATGCCGCAGCCTTCGACCTGTTTCGCCATTGTGCCGACCTCGACTCTCTCTCGCCCGATGCCTATTATCAGATGGGGATATACTATTCCGACCTCGACAATGACTCCATGGCGAGTGTATGCCTCGAACGTGCGGTGACGCTCAATCCCAAGAATGACTATTATCACGAGCGTCTTGCCCAGTGGTATATCCAGACCAAGGACTACGCCAAGGCTACGGATGCCTATGAACATCTCTTCGACAACAACCGCAGTAGGTCGGATGTGCTGCAGATACTCCTGCAACTCTATCAGCAACAGAAGAACTATGACAAGATGCTCACCACCATCAACCGTATCGAACAGATTGACGGTACGTCGGAGCAGACAGCGCTGACCAAGGTGCAGATTTACCAGATGAAGGGTGACAAGGAGTCGGCATATGGTGCTCTGAAGGCTCTTGCCGACGAACATCCAAATGACATCAACTACAAGGTGATGTCTGGCAACTGGCTTCTGCAAAACGGTAAGCGCGATGAAGCCCGCGAGATATTCCTCAAGGCGCAGAATGACGAACCTAATAACGAGTATGTGGCAGCGTCGCTCTATGACTTCTATCGTCTTGGAGGTGAAGACTCGCTCGCCAATATCTATCGTGACAAGATATTGCTCAACAGATATACTGCCACCCGCACAAAGATTACGATGCTGCAGAATGTCGTGTCTACCACTACCGACAGCGTGAAGGTGATGCAACTTCTTGCTGACATGATGGAGGCAGACCCGAAGAATGCAGACATAGCGGAATTCAATGCAGCATACATCGCGCACAAAAACATGCCAAAGGATGTGCAGTATGCCGCTTATAGCCATGTGCTCGACATCGCTCCCGATCGTGCCGCCGTGCGTCTGCAGATGTTGCAGATGAAGTGGAAGGAGCAGGCTTGGGATGACATCATCACCCTCTGCAAACCCGCTTTGGAATATAATCCCGACGAGATGGCATTCTGCTATTTCCTCGGTATGGCATACTATCAGAAGCAGGACAATGCCAACGCCATGGAGGCTTTCCGCACTGGATTGAGCCGCATAAATGAGAAGAGCGACAAGGACATCGTCAGCGACTTCTATGGCCTCATGGGCGACCTCCATCACGAGATGGGCAAAAAGCAGGAGGCGTATGCCGCTTATGACAGTTGTCTGCAGTGGAAACCCGACAATGTGTCGTGTCTCAATAACTACGCCTACTTCCTCAGCGTGGAGGGCGGAGACTTGAAGAAGGCAGAGTCGATGAGTCTGAAGGCTATCACCAAGGAACCCAACAACGCCACATTCCTCGACACCTACGCATGGATACTCTATTGCGAGGAGCGCTATACGGAGGCTCGGTCATTCATTGACCGCACGCTCGAGAATATGGATCCCAAGGAAAACAACAGTACCCTCTATGACCATGCCGGCGACATCTATGCGGCCAGTGGCGACACAAGCAAGGCTGTGGAATATTGGCGCCAGGCCATCTCCGCAGGTGCTGAAGACAAGAATGCTTTAGAGAAAAAGATAAAGGAACATGAGAAATAACATCATATGCGCGCTGCTGGGCATAATGCTCATGGCATCGTGCGCAACACAGAAAACGACAACAGGTAATACAGGGACGCTGGCAACGGAGTCGGCTACATCTACGGCATTTGTAGAGAAAATCATCAGTAATGCCGTGACAACGGAGAATATCGTAGGCGATGCCTCTGTCACCATAAAACTCGCTGACAAGAATATCACCGTGCCAGGGTCGCTCCATATGCGCAAGGACAAGGTGATAAGACTGCAACTCTTTGTGCCTATACTCGGCACGGAACTCGGTCGCCTGGAGTTCACTCCCAATCATGTGCTTGTCGTAAATCGTATGGCAAAGGAATATGTCAAGGGTGACTACAATCAACTTGACTTTTTGAAAGACAATGGTATCAGTTTCTATTCTCTGCAGTCGCTCTTCTGGAACCAGTTGACAGTGCCGGGCAAGACTCATGTGACTGCTAATGAAGCGCACGAGTATGCTGCCGATATGGACAACTCCACTACTTATGTGCCTCTGACATTGAGCCATGGCAAGATGAAATATCAGTGGAGTGCATCGCGCACGGCAAACAATATCACCTCGGCTGTGATAACCTATAACAGCGCAAGTGCCGGCACATCTATGCTGTCGTGGCTCTATTCCAACTTCGTAAAAGTTGGTACGAAGCAGTTTCCTCGCACACAGGAGTTCAGTTTTCAGACCATGGTAGACGGCAAGAAACAGGAGGGAACGATAAAGATAGACATGAGCGAGGTGAAGACATCATCCAATTGGGATGAGGAGACCACGCTGTCGTCAAAGTATAAGAAGGTGGACGCGGAAGACGCACTGTCACGGATAATGAAGTTCTGATATGAAGCGCATTCTCTATATATTCCTTTCCGTACTACTCGTCGTCTCTATGCCAGTGACGGCACAGACCAAGCGCAGTTCTTCCAGCAAGAAGACTACCACGACAACATCGAAGAAGAAGTCTACGGCAAAGTCTTCCAAGACGTCCACAAAGAAGAAGGCTTCGGCATCATCTTCCAGTTCCATACAGGGTCTGAAGAACGAGCGCGAGAAGATACAGAAGAACATACGCAAGCAGGAGCAGGCGCTGAAGGCCAACAAGGCTGACGTGAAGAAGCGACTCAACGAACTGATGGTGCTCAACACTCAGATTAGTGACCGCAAGAAATCCATTGAGACTATAGAGGGTGACATCAACCACCTTAATAATAATATAGGACTGCTGCAGTCGCAACTCGAGACTCTGCAGGGACAACTCGACGAGCGCAAGCAGAAGTATACGCGTTCGCTGCAGTATCTCACACGCCATCACTCTTTTGAGGACAAACTGATGTTTATCTTCTCTGCCCGTGACTTTGGACAGATGTATCGCCGTATGCGCTTCGTGAAGGAGTATGCCTCATTCCAAAAGGCTCAGGGCGAAATCCTCAAGGTGAAGCAGCACCAGGTGGAGGAGAAGCAGGGACAGTTGCAGTCGGCAAAGAGTCAGAAGGATGTGCTACTCAATAAAGGTGTGAAGGAGCGTGAGGCACTCGAGAATCAGCATGCAGAACAGCAGAAGATGGTGACCAACCTGCAGAAGCAGCAGAAGACCATACAGAGTGTCATTGATGACCAGAAGAAGAAAGATGCCGCCCTGAATGCCAAGATTGATAAGTTGATAGCCGAGGAGGTGGCACGCCAGCAGGCTGAGGCTCGTCGCAAGGCTGCTGCTGAGGCCGCCGCAAAGAAGAAGGCTGAGGAACTGGCACGCAAGAAAGCCGAGGCTGAGGCTATAGCGCGAGAGAACAAGAGACGCATCGAGCAGGCTCGTGCTGAGGAGCGTCGACTCAAGGAAGAGGCTGCCAAGGCTTCGCGTGAAGAGAAGGAGCGTGCCCAGCAAAAGGCTCGTGAGGCTGAGGCTGCCCGCGAGGCTGCTGAGCGCAAGGCTGAAGTTGATGAGGCTCGCAACAAGAAAGAGGTGGCACGTGCCCGCGAGAACAGTGAGGCGGCGATGTATAGCAGTGTGGACCAGCGTCTGTCATCCAACTTCGAGAGCAACAAGGGACGTCTTCCCATACCTATTACTGGACAATACCGCATAGTGAGCCATTTCGGTCAGTATAATGTCGAGGGACTGAAGAATGTGACACTCGACAATAAGGGTATCAATATCCTTGGCAATCCCGGTTGTCAGGCCCGCAGCATCTTCGACGGTGAAGTGTCGGGAGTGGCAAATATCGGTGGCACATGGCTCGTACTTGTGCGTCATGGTCGATATATCTCCGTATACTGCAACCTTCGCTCCGTGAGCGTTTCCAAAGGACAGAAGGTGTCTGCCCGTCAGGCTCTCGGCAATGTGGGTACGGACAACATACTGCAGTTTCAGTTGCGCAAGGAAACAGCAAAACTCAATCCTGAAAGTTGGCTTGGCAGATGATAGACTTTGATTCCTATACACAAGATGCTGTCGCTCTGCTTGAGCGACTCATTGCTATTCCTTCAATAAGTCGCAATGAGAGTGAGTGTGCCAAGGTGATGGTGCAGGCTCTCGAGAGTTATGGACTGAAACCTCAGATCTGCGGTTGCAATACGTTTGTGATTAGCGAGCCCTTTGACCCTTCACGCAAGACCATACTCCTCAATGCACATATCGACACCGTGAAACCTGTTGCCTCGTGGCAGCGCGACCCGTTTAGTCCTACCATGGAGGGTGACCGGCTGTATGGTCTCGGCAGCAATGACTGTGGTGGTGGACTTGTGTCGCTATTGCAGGTGTTCCGCATCATGACGTCTGATATGTCAAAGGCGAAATATAACTTCATATACCTCGCCTCATGCGAAGAGGAGGTGTCGGGTGCAAATGGTATCTCCAAGGTGTTGCCGATGCTTCCAGATGTTGACCTTGCCATAGTAGGCGAACCCACAGGTATGCAGCCCTCCATAGCAGAGAAGGGTCTGATGGTGCTCGATATAACGGCGCATGGCAAGAGTGGTCATGCGGCTCGAGGAGAAGGAGTGAATGCCATCTATGGCATCCTCGATGACTTGGAGTGGATAAGAAACTATAAGTTTGACAAGGTGAGCAGTCTGCTTGGTCCTGTACTTATGCAAGTGACGCAGGTGAATGCCGGCACACAGCACAATGTGGTGCCCGATATCTGTACTGCCGTCGTTGACGTGCGCACCAATGAGCATTACACCAACGAGGAAGTGTTTGACATCGTGAAAGCCCATTGCCAAAGTGAGATTAAGGCCCGTTCCTATCGTCTGCGCTCATCTGGCATAGACCCAGAGCATCCTCTTGTGAAAAAATGCATCGCAATGGGCATGACTCCGTTTGGCAGTCCCACCCTCAGCGATCAGGCTTTGATGCGTTTCCCCTCATTCAAGTTAGGCCCTGGACAATCCTCCCGTTCCCATTCCGCTGACGAATACATCTGCATCAGCGAAATCGCCGATGCCATACGCAAATATGTGAGTTTGCTCAGTTGAGACAGGTTCTGCATATTGCCCACCTCGAGATTTTCAGAAGAATCCCCAAATGTTTTGGGAAAACGAATGGGTCCTGCATCTCTTGTGGAAAGGTTGCAAGGAGTGTAGAATACAAAATTCAGGTAGGTGACTATCGCCAAAGTGGCTGGTTACGCCAATCTCCTGTAAATCCCAACATGAATATAGGAATTCGTGAATGGCGGGAAAATAGCGCAAGTATTTGCTCTTTCATCCTGTTATCCGGTTTTATTGCATTGCACAAATACAACAGACAAGAGGCAAGTCCGTAGGC